>NZ_DASWTD010000295.1:0-7395 GCF_036402335.1 Sphingopyxis sp.
ATTATCCGGCCATGCCAGCCTTCATTTCGGCTCTTTCATCGGGTGGACAAAAGCGTTTGCCGGCCGGTGTGGGCAAACGCTCAGGGCCGGGCGCTTCCAGCACCCGGCAGGGTCAAATGGAACGGCGCACAAGGCTGACCTTTACTGACCTTTGGACAATGTTGCAGCGGCAGCCCTCCACCTCATAACAGACAAACAAAAGCCCGCCGGAGCCAATCCACCGGTGGGCTTTGTCATTCGAGAGCCGCGCGACCTATTCGGCGCGCGCCGGAATATCCGTCATCAGCGTGTGAAGCTCGCCGGCTTCCCACATTTCCATCATGATGTCCGATCCGCCGACGAATTCGCCCTTCACATAAAGCTGGGGGATCGTCGGCCAGTCCGAAAATTCCTTGATGCCCTGGCGCACTTCCATGTCCTGCAGCACATCGACGGTTTCATATTCGACGCCGAGGCGGTCGAGCATCGCGATCGCGCGCGAGGAAAAGCCGCACTGCGGGAACAAAGGCGTGCCCTTCATGAAGAGGAGGACGGGGTTGTCGGCGACCAGCTTGGCGATGCGGTCGTGAGTGGTCGGGTCGGTCATAGTCAGTCTCCGGTGGCGCCCGGCGCCGCAAATTTCGTGTCAGCCCCTTATGAGGGGATGGCGGTCGTCAATTGCAAGGCATGAAGTTCGCCGCCCATCCGCCCGCCAAGTGCGGCATAGACCGCCTTGTGCTGTGCGACGCGCGTCATACCGCGGAAGGTTTCGCTGACGACATGCGCCGCATAATGGTCGTTGTCGCCAGCGAGGTCGGTGACCCTGACCTCGGCATCGGGGAACGCCGCGACGATCATCGCCCGCAAATCATCCTCGCGCATGCCCATCGCGACGGCCTCAGTTCTGCTTGTCGATGAACTGGCGGCGCGCCTCGACCGCCTTTTCGTTCAGCGCCGCGCGGATTTCGGCGTCGCTGATCTCGACCTGCGCCGCGGTCAGGTCGCCCGCGAGCTTGCGGATGACATCCTCGTCGCCCGCTTCCTCGAAATCGGCCTGTACGACCGCCTTAGCATAGGCGTCGGTTTCCTCGGGCGTCAGCCCCATGCGTTCGGCCGCCCATTCGCCGACCAGCCGGTTGCGGCGCGCGGTAATCCGGAACTGAACCTCCTGGTCGCGTGCAAATTCCGCCTCGAAGGCGCGTTCACGATCGTCGAATCCGCTCATCTTGTCCTCGTCCGAATGAATGTCGCCTTGCAGATAGGTTGCGCGTCCCGGCGGCGCAAGCCGCGTGTGCGGCAGATCACTTCCCTTTCGCTTACGAAGGGTTTAGGGTCCGAAGTCAGGGAATGGGTCGTACCGCAGCAATAAAAGACTGCGCCTTGCCGGCAGTGCGCCGGCACGGTGTTTCTCTGCTTGTGTTTGGGGGATTGGTGATGACCGCTCGACGTCCGCATCTCGTGCCGATTCTGGCGTTGCTGGCTTTGGCCGCGCCCGGCACTGCGCTTGCGCGGGGGGACGACCTCACACTCCGCGACAGTTTCTCGATCGGCGATCAGGGCGGCTCGCTGTGCGAGGTGCAGGCGACGGTTCGCGACGGCGTGATCAAGGGCATGTTCGACCGCGCCTGGACGATCATCTGCCGCGATGCGAGCCAGCCCGTCGGCACCGTCCGCTTGCTGCGCGCGAGCGAAGCCGAGGCGCGGACGCGGATCGAACAGGGCCGCGCCGGCACGATCCGTTGCGCCGCCGATGGCGCCTGCACCGTCGGCGACAGCAATATCGCCTGGACAACGCGTGTCGAAGCGGCCGGAAGCAATGTCTATAGCGTCGAGGGCTTCGCGGCTTACGGCGATGCGCTGGGTCTCGCGCTCGAATCGATCCGCCAGCGCAAGGTCGTACCGGGCGTGATCAAGGTTGCGACGACTTCGGTCGGCGGCAACGACGGCTTCGCCCGCACCCTCGCCGGCACGATCGACGTCGACAAGGCGCTGGCCGAGGGATACCGGCGCAACCACAGCGGCGATTATGCCGAGGCGGCCGAATTTTTCGAGGCGCTCTCGCGCCGCGCGCTGGACGAACAATCCGCCGCCGATATCGATCCGACGGAATTCACGCTGAACCGCGCGCTCCAGCGTTCGAACCTCGGCGAATTTGCCGAGGCCGAACGCCTGTTCGCAGAAGCGGAGGCAATCCCGACCGCAGACCCCGTCCAGCTCCGCCTGCGCCGCAATTTCCGCGCGATCAACGCGCTGAACCAGCGCGACTACGATGGCGCCGCCGACCTGCTGCAAAGGCCGATCCCGCCGCTCTCCAACGCCGTGACGACGACCGGCGGCGCGGTGACGCTGACGCCCGAAATCGTCGCCGGCGTGAACAGCGGCAGCAATGCCCGCGCCGTCCGCCAGACCTCCGACCGCGAACGGCTGACCCCGCTCGAACGCGCGAAGATCATCGACGCGCAGGCCGTGCATCTGCTCGGCACCGTCGAACGGCTGCGCGGCAATGCGCAGGCGGCGGAGGCGGCGCAGCTCAAGGGCCTGACCGACGCTCTCGCGGTTCGTGAAGGCCGCGTCACCTCGATCATCCGCCTGCGCTCGCAGATGCTGGGCGAACTTGCGCTCGCCGAAGAAGCGCAGGGCAATAATGCCGCCGCCGACGCGCGCTTCCTCGAATCGATCAATGCGCTGGCGATTGAATATCCCGAAACCAACGCGCTCGCCTCGGCGCGCGCGCGCTATGCCGCTTTCCTGACCCGCCGCGGGCAGGACGACAAGGCGCTCGCGATATACCGCGAGGTCGTCGCGGCGCTCGCAAGCTCGCAGCGCTCGACCACCGGCATGGCGAATATGATGGCGCCCTATTACCGGCTGCTCGCCAGCCGCGCGGCGACCGACCAGAGTGCGATCGGCGATTTCTTCGTCGCCAGTCAGTTGCAGGTCCGCCCCGGCGTCGCCGACACGCAGGCGGTGCTCGCGCGCGAGCTGTCGAGCGGGAGCGACGACGGCGCACGCCTTTTCAGGCAGGCGACGACGCTGAACCGCGATATCGAACGCGCGCGGATCGAGGACGCACGCCTCGCGCAGCTTCCGGCGTCACCCGAAATCAATGCGCTGCGCGCCGACCTCAAGACCCAGCTCGACAATCTCGGCTTCCAGCAGGCGGAGACGGTCGTCGCGCTGTCGGCCTTCCCGCAATATCGCGTCGTGGCGCCGGGCAAGCTCGATCTGGCCGAATTGCAGCAGGTGCTGCGCCCCGACGAAGCCTATCTGAAAATGCTTGTCGTCGGCGACGCGGTCTATGCGATGCTCATCGAACAGGGCGGCGCCAAGCTCTGGAAATCGGATATCACCGCCGCGGGGCTCGACACCGCGGTCGACACGATCCGTTCGACCATCTCGATCGTCGAGAACGGCCGCCGCGTCACCTATCCCTTCGACGCCGCCACGGCGTACAAGCTTTACGGCCAGCTGTTCGGACCGGTCGCGGCGCGGCTGCCGACCGTCCCGCACCTGATCTTCGAACCCGACGGCGGCATGCTGCGGCTCCCGGTCAACCTGCTCGTCACCGCCGATACCGGGCTTGCCGCCTATGAACAGCGCCTACTCGACCCCGACGCCGATCCGTTCGACATGCGCCAGATCGCGTGGCTGGGCCGGACGACGCGGCCGAGCACCGCGGTCTCGACCCTCGGCTTCCGCAATGCGCGGCAGACGGCACCGTCGAAGGCGGCGAGTCAATATTTCGGGCTCGGCGAAAACCTGCCCGTCAGCGGCCGGCTGCCTTCGCTCGGCACACGCGGCGCGGCGGGCGGCAGCGTCGATGGCGATTGCCTGTGGGACGTGTCGCAATGGGCGCGGCCGGTTTCGGCCGACGAACTGGTCACGGCGCGCAATGCGATGGGACGCGAGGCGGCGACGTTGCTCACCGGCGGTGCCTTTACCGACACCGCGGTGAAAAACCGCACCGACCTTAATGATTACCGGATCATCCATTTCGCAACCCACGGGCTGGTCACGGCGCCCCGCCCCGCCTGCCCGGCGCGGCCCGCGCTCGTTACCTCGTTCGGCGACAGCGATTCGGACGGGCTTTTGACCTTCCAGGAAATCTTCGACCTCAAGATCGACGCCGATCTCGTGATCCTCTCGGCGTGCGACACCGCCGGTGCGGCGTCGGTTTCGGCAACGCGCGAGGCGGGGCTGGCAAGCGGTGGGGGCAATGCGCTCGACGGGCTGGTCCGCAGCTTCATCGGTGCGGGCGGCCGGTCGGTTATCGCCAGCCACTGGCCGGCTCCCGACGATTTCGACGCGACCAAGCGCCTGATCGGCGGGCTGTTCACCGCCAATCAGGGAACGAGCATCGCCGATGCCCTGTGGGGTACGCAGATGCGGCTGATGGACGACAAACAAACGTCGCATCCCTATTATTGGGCGGGCTTCGCAATCATCGGCGACGGAGGGCAGGCGCTGCTGCACAGCGGCACTGTGACCGCGCAACGCGGGGAAACCGCAGGCCGCGCCGCCCGCTGATCCGATGACAACAACCGAAACGATCCTTCCCGCGACGGACCCCGCCGCGCCGGACGGCCAGCAGGCCGCCGTGCCGCTACGCAAGCGGGTACGCCGGCTGGTCATGCAGCTCGGCCCGTCGCGGATGGCGGCGACGATGCTGTTTTTGCTCGTCGCCGTGCTGATCGCGCGCTTCAGCTGGCAGATGCCGCTCGTCGATGCCGCCGAGCGCGCGCTTTACGACGCGCGCGCGACGCTGATGGCGCCGCATGTCGAGCAGGACAAGCGCATCACCCTCGTCACCTATAATGACGAGACGCTGTTCAACACCGGTATCCGGTCGCCGCTCGACCGGACGCTCCTCGCCAATGCGCTCGGCAATCTCGACCAGATGGGCGCCAAGGCGATCGGCATCGATATCGCCTTCGACTCGCCGCGCCCCGACGACGATGTACTGAAGGCGCAGCTGCGCGCGATGAAGACGCCGACGTGGCTCGCCTATGCCGAACAGGCGAGCAACCCGAACACGATCTTCTACGAACAGCAAAAATTCCTCGAGGCCTTCATCGCGGACGTCACGACGGACAAGACGAAGCCGACGAGCGTGCTGTTCCGCAACGACGACGACGACGTCATCCGCAACTGGCCCCACCGGCCAAAGAATTTGCCGCCACTGATGGCCAACGCGCTCGCCCCCGTCGACCCTGCACACGCGAATTTCCAGGGCAATATCCGCTTCCTCGTCCCCGCGCGCGCCGCGAAGGGACAGGAGGAACCGGTCTTTGCCAATATCCCGATCGACACCTTTGCGATGCCGATGGACGCCGATATGCGCGCGGGTTTTTCGGAGCTGGTCAAGGGTCGCTACGTCCTGATCGGCGGCGACATCATCGACAACGACCAGTTCAACACGCCGCTCAGCCGCTTTCCCGACGCGATCACCGGCCAGCATGAAACGATGATCGGGCTGGAGGTCCACGCCCATATGCTGGCGCAGCAACTCGACAAGGCCTGGTCGCACCCGCTGCCGGGCCCGGTGCTGTGGGCGCTCGCGGCCCTCGTCGTCCTCGCGGGCGGGCTGACCAGCCTCATCGACCTGCGCGCGCGCTGGGTCGCGGTGGCCTTCTTCGGCCAGATGGCCTTCTTTGTGGCTTTTCCCTTCTGGCTTCAGGGCCGGGGCGTCGACACGACGACGCTGCCGACCTTCGGCTGGGCGATCGGCTGGCTGTTCGGTTATGCCGCGGTCGGCACCGCGGCGCGCACCGTCGGGTCGCGCCAGCGCGCCTTTGCGCAGTCGGCGCTCGGCAAATATCTGCCCGCCGACGTCGCGGCACAGATCATGCGCGATCCCGACCAGCTCTCGCTCCACGGCGAACGGCGCAACATCTTTTGCGTCTTCACCGACCTCGAAGGTTTCACCAAGCTCAGTCACGCGACGACACCGGAAACCGTTGCGCGCCTGCTCAACGAATATCTCGACCGGCTGAGCGACATCGTTCTGCAGCATGGCGGCACCATCGACAAATTCGTCGGCGATGCCATCGTTGCCTTCTGGGGGGCACCGCTCAGCCGGCCCGACGACGGACCGCGGGCGGCGGCGGCCGCGATCGCCCTGTACCAAGCGGGCGAGAAATTCCGGACCGACCTCGCCGAAGGCGTCCCGCCGCTTGGCATGACCCGCGTCGGACTCCACGTCGGCGACGCGATCGTCGGCAATTTCGGCGGCGAAGGGCGCATCCAGTACACGGCGCTCGGCGACAGCATGAACACGGCATCGCGGCTGGAGGCGGCGAACAAGGAATTGAAAACGGGCGTCCTGATCTCGGCCGAAGCTGCGGCGCGATCGGGCCGCGACGATCTGGTGCCGATGGGGCGGGTGACGCTGCGCGGCCGCGCACAGCCGGTCGACGTCTTCACGCCGCGCCCCGATCTTGTCCCGGAACGGCGCGCCCGCATCGCGGCGCTTGTCGCGGCGCACGTCGCGGGCGATAAAAATGCCCGTGTGACCGGCGCCACAGCGCTGGCGGGCGAATTCGCTCAGGATGCATCGATCATGTTCCTGATAGAACGCCTGGAAGAGACCGAAAAAGGAGAAAGCTATGTCCTTTCCTGACTTCCGGATGCGCCGCATCGGCCTCACCGCCGCTGCCGCGATCATCGCGGTTGCCGTCGCCGGGACCGCCGCCGCGCAATCGATGGTTGTCCGCTCGACCGGGCCGTCGGCCGGCAAATATCCGACCGGCGCGAAGCTCAAATCCGGCGACAAGCTCACCCTCGTCGCGGGCGACAAGGTCGTGCTGATGCAGGCGGGCAAGACCCGTACCCTGTCGGGGCCCGGCACCTTCGGCGCCAGCGGCACAATCCAGGCCAGCCAGTCGATGAGCGGCACGGTAACACGGATGCTCGCCAAAGGGCCAACGATGCGGTCGCGCGGCGGGTTTTCGCGCGGCTCCGATGATCCGGCGCCGGTCGAGGCCCGCGCGCCCAACCTGTGGCTGCTCGATTATCGCGAAGGCGGCACTTTCTGCGTCGCCGATCCCGCGACGCTGCTGTTGTGGCGCCCCAATATGGAAGGCGACACCGCCCTCGAGATCGAAAGCGCGGGCAAAAAGACCACCGTGGCGCTGGTCGACGGAGCCAATTTCCGCAAATGGCCCACCGACATCCTGCCCGTGCAGAACGGCGTCGACTATCGCCTGTCGGGTGGCGGCCTCGCCGCGCCGGTGACCGTACGTTTCGCAAGGATCGATGCGGTCCCCGATACGGTCGAGGGATCGATCGACATGCTGATGACCAAGGGGTGCGCGCCGCAGCTCAACCGGCTGGTCGATACGATGTCGGAGGCAGAAGCGGGGTAAGCCGAAAGGACCGGGCGGCCATTGTACCCGCCGGGTCCATCTGATAATATCC
>NZ_DASWTD010000296.1:0-3400 GCF_036402335.1 Sphingopyxis sp.
CTCGATGGCGACGGTCGCCTCGGGGCGGGTTTCAAGCATCGCGCCAACCTGTCGGTTACCTACCAGACCGGGCCCATCAGCCTGAACTGGCGGACCAACTATCAGAGCAAGATGCAGGATACGCTCGGCGGCAACCCCGGGCTGGGTGACGAGAATTACGTTAAGGCCTACTGGTATCACGACGTTCAGGCGCGGTTCGCGGTCGAAAAGGACCGTCTGGAATTCTACGCCGGTATCGACAATGTGTTCGACAAGAAGCCGCCGGTCATCAACCAGAACGGCGCCTCGAGCATCACCGGCACCGAAACCGCGGCGGACAGCTACGATCCGTTCGGTCGTAACCTGTACGTCGGTGCGGTGTTCCGCTTCTGATAAGTTCGCAGCCCCGGTTCGCCGGGGCCTTCGAAAACGGGAAGGGGCGGCTCCTTGGGGGCCGCCCCTTTTCTTTGAGCAGGGCTTTAACCCAGCACGTCGGTGAGGACGCGCCGCCAGTTCCCGCCCATCACCCGGTCGATGTCGCGCGAACGAAAACCGGCCTTGTCGAGCGCGGCGGCAATCGTCGCCATGCGATTCATATTATTGAGTTCCGGAATGACGACATGCTCCGGCGTCCAGTCGAAACCGGCGATCCCTTGTTCGCGCATCGCCTGCCACCAGGGCAGATATTCCTTCACCCCCTCTTGATTGTCATTCTTCAGCGCGACCAGATTTGTCTGGCCGGCCATCGGGAAGTCGTTCGAGATTCCGACCGCCTCGATCCCCGCGACGTTTGCGACATGGCGGATCTGCGCGACCAGATGGTCGACCGTGGGCACGGCATCGCGCGTCAGCCAGAAGCTCATCATGAAAATGCCCATCATGCCGCCCTTGTCGGCAATCGCCTTGATCACCGCGTCGGAGGCGCAGCGCGGATGATCGACGATCGCCTTGCATGCGCCATGCGACAGCAGGATCGGCGTCGTGCTGCGCCGCGCCGCTTCGAGCATCGTGGGTTCTGACCCGTGCGAGACGTCGGGGACGATCCGCACGCGGTTCATCTCGGCCAGCCCATCGATACCGAGCGGGGTCAGTCCGCTCCATTCGCGTTCGAGCGCGCCGCCGGCGAACAGGTTGTTGTTGTGATGGGTGAATTGCAGGACGCGCAGGCCGCGGCGCTGGAAATCCGCGATGCGGGTCAGGTCGGTGCCGACCGGTTCGCACGACTGGAACTGCAGGAAGGTCGCGCAGCCGGGGCGCGACCCGATATCCGAACCCTTGTGCGCAACAAACGCCTCGGGCCGGTTCGCGAGCCGCGTCACCGCTGCATCGAGTGCGGCGCTGCATTTTTCGAAGGTCCTGAGGTAACGCGGGACATTGTCCTTGTCGCGAACCTCCTCGATTTCCGAAATGTCGCAGATCATTCCACCAAGGCCTGCTGCCCGGATTTCGGCGAGATCTTCGGGCAGGAAGCTGAGGCCGTCCATCATGAACCGCGGTCTCGGGGCTGCATTGGCACCAAGACCGCTCGCAGCCATGGCTGCCGCGCTGGCGGCAAGGAAAGATCTTCGGTTCATCATGGCGAGGCGGGGAGACGTCATTCTTCACTCCTGTACGGCGTTCTGGCCGAAATGGTGGTCGCCTCTTATCGCGGGTCGGCGACAAAGGGCGAGGGCTTTTCGTCCCGCTCGCCAACCGCCGGCAACACTGCTATACTCGCTCTGCCAGAGGGTCGGGCGATCGCCGCCGGTGGGGTATCCCGCCGGGGGAGGAAAGTCCGGGCTCCACGGAAATCACGGTGCCGGATAACGTCCGGCGGATCGGGCTTCGGTCCGGTTCAGGGAAAGTGCCACAGAGAGCAGACCGCCAAGGGCTTCGGCCCGGCGAAAGGTGAAAGGGTGCGGTAAGAGCGCACCGCGCGGCTGGTAACAGGCGCGGCACGGCAAACCCCACCGGGAGCAAGGTCGAATAGGGACGGTACGAGGCAACTCAGGGCTGATTCCGGCCCGGCCGTCCGGGTTGACTGCTTGAGCGTTCGGGTAACCGTTCGCCTAGAGGAATGATCGCACAGTCCCTGCAAGGGGATGGACAGAACCCGGCTTACAGACCCTCTGGCACCTCTCCCCGACACCGCATGCGGGAACCGCCCGTGCGCGGACCGCGTTCTAGGCGGACGAGTTGAAAGGGAATCGCATCATGAAAGTCGTCGATGAACATGTCGAAGTGACCGAGACCGAAGCGAGCAGCGGGGTCAAGGGACATAATGTCCGTTATGTGCTGGCTTTCTCGTTGATTGCGGCGATTATCGTCCTGTCCGCCGTCTGGATCGTACCGGCGCTGCTGCAACCCTGACTGGATCATTTCGCCTTGGTGGCGCCGATGAGTTCTTCCTCGGCACCCGGCGTTTCTTCCATGTAGATCGTCCTGACCGGTCGCCTGAACTTGCGTGTATGGAGCTTGTCATATCCGCCTTCGCCGCTTGTCGCGACCTTGAGCAGGCTGGTAATCGTGTCGCCGGTCGCGACATTCCAGCTCATCTCGTCGCCGTCATGGGCATAGGAGCGGCTATAAACCGCTGCATCGAGCCCGATCAGCCGCATCCGCTGCCGTTCCCTGATCTTTACGGCGCGATAGCGATAGGTCGCCGACAGCGCCGTGGTGCCGCCGGTCAGGTCGCGGACCGTCAGCACGCCCTTGTCGATCGATAGTTCGGCGGGACCGAGGGCATAGGGCTCGAGCTTGAAATCTCCGCCCGGTTCATGCCCGATATCGACTTCGCCGCGATAGCTTAGAACCACATAGAGGTGTCGCTCGTCGGGGCTGGAAACCACGAAGACGGTGTCGCTATCGCCGTCACCGTTGAGATCGCCGTCGGCGCGCCCCTCGATTTCCTCGCCGAGTTCGAGCTGGTCGAGAAGGAACTGGTCGGTGACCGGTGGCATCGCCGGGCGATCCTGCGCTGCGTGCGCCGAGCCGGACCACAAAAGTGCGACGATCAACCCAAGGCTTCGCATCATTCGATCTCCCCTCGACCCCGATCAGATTATCAGCTCCTATCGCAGCGTCCAGCCGGCGTCGGTGACCGCGCGCACAGCCTTGCAGCAATGGCGCCTTGGGGCTGGGAAGCGGCCGCTCCCCACCCACTTCGTCGGGTGTCCGGGACCGCGTTACAATTCCAAAGGTCAGGAAAGTTCAGCCCTATGCGTTTCCCCGCTTTGGACCTCGCGGTGTGCCGGACGCGCCCGCATGCTCCGCGGTAGCCGCGCCCCCAAGCCGGGCAGCGACCGCTTTCTCTCCACCGAATGAAAGAGCCGGATGAAGGCTGGCATAGCCGGATAATGTAGGAAAGGCTTATTTGCAGGCGACGTCGGCTTTGGGGTGGGGAGCTGCCCCTTTTGTGCACCCCGGCGAAAGCCGGGGCCCA
>NZ_DASWTD010000297.1:0-2723 GCF_036402335.1 Sphingopyxis sp.
AACAGCGTGTTCAGGCCGCCCGCAACGAGGAAGCGCAGCGGCCGTCCGAGCGGAACCACGCGGCCAAGCATCGGATCAATCCTCGTCGATCAGCGCGATGCGCATATTTTCCGCCAGCACGTCGCGCGGCAGGAAGGGTGACAGGTCCTCGAGTGCGGGCGAGGTGATCCGCCCGTCGGGATGCTGTTTCGCACCGAGCTTCGGCGCAAACGGAACATGCTCGTCGACGACGATCTCGCAGAAGGCGGGGCCGTCGGTCGCCAGCGTTTCGGCAATGGCATCGGCGAGGCCGGCATGGGTATCGGTGCGGACATAGGCAAAGCCGAAAGCCGCCGCGATCTTGCCGAAATCGGGGAAGGTGACGTTGCTCTTGGGCCCGCCGCCTACTTCGACGCCGCCAAAGAAATTGCGCTGCGTCTGGAAGATCGAGACATAGCCGCTGTTGTTGATCAGGATGACCTTCACCGGCAGGCGGTACCCCGCGATCGTCTGCATTTCCTGCAGGTTCATCATGATGCTGCCGTCACCGGCGATCGCGATCACGCGCTGCCTTCCTTTGGTCGCCGCGCACACCCCGATCGCGGCGGGCAGGTCATACCCCATCGTCGCGCACCCCGAATTGGTCCACAGCCGCTGTCCGGGGCGCAGGTGCGCTGCCTGGAATCCGATGACGCACGCGCTGCCGTTGCCGGTCACGACCACATCGTCTTCGCCAAGCTGCGCGAACAGTTCGTCCATCGCGACATAGGGATGTACGAGCTGGTCGTGGTCGCGATATTCGGGAAGGACGGTCGGGAAGCGGCGCACGCGCTCGCGCGCCCAGCCAAGCCACTCGCGGTGCGTGTCGGTCGGCCCCGCATAGGGCGCCGCGAGCAGCGCCGGGATCAGGTCGGCGAGGTCGGCGGTCACCGGCATGTCGGGGACGACATTCGGCTTCGCCAGCTCGACCGGGTCGATGTCGACCCAGATCTTGTACGCGCCGCGCGCAAAACTCTGCCAATTGTAGCTGACCTGCCGGATGTTGAGCCGGCTGCCGAGCACGAGCAGCAGGTCGGCGCTCTGCGTCACCATATTGCCGCCGCGGTCGCCGACGGTTCCCGGCTTGCCGCAATTGAGCGGGTGGTCGGTCCACAGCGCATCATGCGCATTCCAGCCGGTGACGACGGGGACTCCGAGCCGTTCGATCAAGGTCAGGAACTCCGCATGCGCGCCGCTGAGCCGCACGCCGCTTCCCGCGAAGACGACCGGGCGTTCGGCGGCCGCGATGCGGGCGAGGATATCGGTCGCGACCCCGGCCAGGTCGCCGCGCTTCCACGGCTCGTCGAGCTCGGCGGGATCGAAGCCCGGCAGCAGGTCATCGGGATCGATCTTCGCCGCCTGCACGTCGAGCGGGACGTCGAGCCACACCGGACCCGGCCGGCCGCTCGTCGCGAGGTAGATCGCCTTTTCGAGATGGTAGCGGATCGACCGCGGATCGGTGACCATCGTCGCATATTTGGTGACCGGACGCACCAGTTCCTCGATATCGAGTTCCTGGTCGCCATATTGGCGCAGCGGCAGCCCCGTGTGGCGCACCGTGGTTTCGGTCTTTACCTGCCCCGAGATCACCAGCATGCCGATCGAATCGACGAAGGCGCCATAGACGCCGGTGATCGCATTGGTCCCGCCCGGTCCCGAGGTAACGTTGACGACCGCAAGCCGGTTGGTCAGCCGGTAATAGGCCTCGGCCGCCATCGACAGCGCTTGCTCGTGATGCGTGAAGGTCGTCGTCAGCGCGGGGTGCGTGCCGAGCGAATGATTGAGGTGCATCGCACCGCCGCCCGTCAGCATGAAGATATCGGTAATATCCTTATCGGCGAGAAACTGGGCGACCCAGTCGGAGAGCTTGATCTGGCTCATTTTTTCCATCCATTGAAGATTGCGGTACGGCGGATCGCTTCGTCGAGATCCACCGTGGGCGTGACCCCCAGCCCGCCCCGGATCAGCACGGTCGAGGGAACGTAACGGCCGGGGTTCCACCCGGCATCGGCGCGGCCGAGGATTTCGACGCCGGGACCGCCGAGAACCGCGGCGACGCGGTGCGCGAGGTCGGCGATCGACACTGCTTCCTCCGACCCCGCATTCCACGTCGCACCGCGCGGCGCGCGCAGCAGCATGAGCCAGAGCCAGGCAGCAAGATCGGCGGCGTAAAGATAGGATCGCACCGCGGTGCCGGCGCTTTCGATCCGGATCGCCCGCCCCGCCATCGCGTCGCGGATGAAATTGCCCGCGGCGAAATGGATGTCGAGCGACAGCAAGGGCCCGAGCAGCGCGAAGATGCGCGCGGTGACGATGTCGAGCCCGAACTGCTTGCCATAGATGGCGCAGAGCAGCTCGGCGGCGCGCTTGCCCTCGCCATAGGCCGATTTGGGATCGCGCGGATCGGGGCCGCCGTGCCAGTCCTCGGCGACATGGCCGACATCCCACGGCTGCGCGCCGTAGACCGCGCCCGAGCTCATGAAGAGGACGCGCCCGGCTTGGCGTTCGACCGCCAGATCGAGCGCGCGGCGGGTGCCCGCGACGATGGTGTCGAACATGCGGCGCGGGTCGTTCGCATTGAGCGCCGCGCTCGCGTCGGTCGCGGCATGGATGACATGGGTGTAGCGGCCGGGCGGCGCGATAAAATCGGCGATGTCGCCCGCGACAAGCTGGAACCGCCGGGCGAGATGCGGGGCGCGGACGGC
>NZ_DASWTD010000298.1:0-3775 GCF_036402335.1 Sphingopyxis sp.
TTTCCTTCGGGAAAATGCGCAACAGCAAAATCTGCGACAACGGCATCAACGGACCGCCCGCGAGCCCCTGTAGCACCCGGAAAAGCACCAGCGCATCGAGCGTACGCGACACGCCGCAGAGAAAAGAGAAGATACCGAAGCCGATGATCGAGATCATGAACCAGCGCACGGTGCCAAAGCGCATCGCGAGCCAGCCGGTCAGCGGTACGCTGATTGCGTCAGCGACCGCATAGCTGGTGATCACCCATGTTCCCTGCGTCGGCGACACGGCGAGGCCCCCGGCGATGTGCGGAACCGACACATTGGCAATCGTGGTGTCGAGCACCACAACGAAATTGGCGAGAGCGAGCGCAAAGGCGGCGACAATCAACCGCACCCCGGTGAGCGGTTGCGGCTCGGCCGGGACGCTGGCGGACAAGGCAGGAGCAGCGGCGCTGGCCATTTTCCGTCTCCTGCGCCTCAGTTACCGCGCGTGTCGATCGTGGCTTCCATCGAGAGGCCGACGCGCAGCGGATGCGCCTTCAACTCCTTGGGATCAAGCGCGATGCGCACCGGCAGACGCTGGACGACCTTCACCCAGTTGCCCGTCGCATTCTGCGCGGGGATCAACGAGAAGGCCGCACCGGTCCCGCCCGCGATGCCGACGACCTTGCCGCGATAGACGATGTCGCCGCCATAATAGTCGGACACCAGTTCGACCGGCTGCCCGATGCGGATGTCCTTGAACTGGCTTTCCTTGAAATTCGCGTCGACATAGGCGGTCGCGATCGGAACAAGCACCATGATCGGCGCGCCAGCGGCGATCCGCTGGCCGACCTGCACCTGGCGGTTGGTAACGATGCCGTCGACGGGCGCACGCAGCACGGTGCGCGCCAGGTCCAGCCTGGCCTTTTCGAGCCGGGCCTCGGCCGCCGCAACATCGGGCGCGGTGTTGATCGTTGTACCGCGCACCACGGCTTCGGCAGCACCGAGATCGCCGCTCGCCGAGCCGCGCGTCGCCTCGGCCGAGGTGATGCCAGCGGCGGCGAGGTCACGCGCTGCCGATGCCGAAGCCAGCGCCGCCCGCGCCGCGGTCAATTCTTCACCCGACACCGCACCGGTGCCGGCGATGCTTTCGCGTCGCGCCAGTTCGGCGCGCGCGCGGTCGACCGTTGCATTGGCGTCGCGCAGGCGTGCCCGCGCCTGCGCGATATCGGCGCCGCGCGCCGCGACGCGCGCGCGCGCCGCGCCGGCATTGGCGTCGGCCTGCCCGTAACGCTGGCGTGCAAGCCGCACCGCCGCTTCGGCATCGGCGACCGCAATCCGCTGATCGGCATCGTCGAGGATGACGAGGATATCGCCTTTTTTTACCGCCTGCGTCCCGCTGACGCGCACTTCCTTGACCGGGCCCGAAACGAGAGCGGTGACCTGCGCCGAATCGGCGCCGACATAGGCGTTGTCGGTGTGGACGCGCCCCGCCTGCGTCAGGAAATACCAGAGACCCCACAGGATTGCGACCGTCACAACGACGATGGCCAGGATGCGGAGCAGCTTCTTGCGTTTGGCTCCGTTGTTTTCCGCTTCTGCCATTTCGGGAGCGTTGGTTTCGGCTGCAGCCGTTTCGTCGGCCATCATTCGTCTCCTGTTGGATTGGCGGCCCGGTAACCGCCGCCAAGCGCGCGGATCAGGGCGATATCGAGAGAAAGCTGTCGCGCTTCGAGGTCGGCGACGGTGCGGCTGAGCGCGACCATGCTGTCCTCGGCGGTGAGCTGGACGATCTGGTTCGAGAGGCCCGCGCGATAGCGCAGCCCGGCGAGCTTCGACGCCTCGGCCGCGGCGGTCAACGCCTCGCGCCGGCCCGCAAGCTGGCGTGTCGTCGCGGCGCGGCTCGCGACAATATCGGCAACGTCTCGCAGCGCGCCGATCAGCGTGCGATCATAGGTCGCGACCGCCACATCATAGTCAGCGCGCGAACCGCGATAGCGGCCCTGCAGCCGTCCGCCCTCGAAAACCGGCAGGCTGATCGCCGCGCCGCCATTGCCATATTCGGACCCCGATTTGAAAAGATTGGAGAGGCCGAGCGACTGGAGCCCGACAAGCGCCGACAGGCTGATGTTCGGATAGAAATCGGCGCGCGCGGCGTCGATGCGCTTTGCAGCGGCTTCGGACCGCAGGCGTGCGGCGACGATGTCGGGGCGGCGACCGATCAGGTCGATCCCGGCGTTCGCCGGCAAGCCCAGCGACGGCCGCGCCATCTGCGGCCGCTCGATCGACAGACCGCGATCGGGGCCGGCGCCGATCAGCGCGGCGAGCCGGTTGCGGGTCGTCGCGATCACCTCCTCGAGCGCGACGACATCGGCGCGCGCCGAGGCGGCGCGGCTTTCCGCCTGTCGCTGGCTCGCCTGATTCTCGATACCCGCACGCGCGCGTTCGCCCGACAGGTTCGCGCTCGCGGTGCGGACCCGCACCGTCTCGTTCGCGACGTCGAGCGCGTGATAATAGCCCGCCAGATCGGCATAGGCCGATGCGATCCCCGTCGTGAGCATCAGTCGTGCCTGCGCTTCGTCGACGCGGGCGGCCTCCGCCTCGGAGGTCGCGGCGGCAAGCGCGGCGCGATTCTTGCCCCACAGGTCGAGGTCGAAGCTGAAGGTAGCGGCGATATGGCCGGTATCCTGAATGCCGTCGGGAACGAAGTCGGGCGGAATGCCCATATTCTTGCTCTGCTGGACCCCGCCCGCGCTACCCTCGACGCCGACGCGAGGCAGCAAGGCAGCGCCGGCCTGCTCTGCCATCGCCTCGGCCGCGCGAATGCGCGCCGCGGCGATCGCAACATCGGGTGAATCCTTCAGTCCCTCGGCAATCAGCGCGTCGAGCTGCACGTCACCCAGGCTATGCCACCAGCCTTCGGCCGGCCACTCTCCCTGTGCGCCAGCCAGAGACGCCTGCGACTCAAGCGCCTCGACGGCAACAGGCGCCGGCCTCGGTCCAAGATCAGGAACGGTCGCGCAGCCCGCGAGCAGGCTGAAAACAGCGGAGGAGAGAAAAATGGATCGGGGCATGGCTTCCAACGATACTAGCTGGTATCATGCGCCATTGGACCTCGGAGGATGTGTTGTCAATTGAAATGATACCAGCTGGTACGGCAGATGCGGACGATGCCGCGGCGATGCGCCGCAAGGCGTTTGTCGATGCCGCGCGCGAGCTGTTCTTCGCGAACGGCTATGCGGGGACGACGATGTCGTCGATCGCGAGCAAGGTCGGCGGGTCGAAGACGACGCTCTGGACCTATTTCCCGTCGAAGGAGGATCTGTTCGCCGCCGTTGTCGACGGCATCGTCGAGCAATATGGCGACGCGCTGACGATCGAACTGCCGCTCGACCAGCCGGTACCCGATGTGCTGCGCCGGTTCGGCATGGTGTTGATGACGAAACTGACCGCGGCGCCGTTGCTGTCGCTCTATCGGCTCGTCGTCGGCGAAGCCGATCGCTTCCCGCATCTCGCCGAGACCTTCTATGACCGTGGCCCGCGCCGCGGCAAGGCGCGCGCGGCAGCGTGGGTCACCGAAAAGATGGTGCGCGGCGAAATCCGGATGGGCGATCCGATGCGCGCGGTGCAGCAATTCGCCGGCCTGTGCCAATCGGGCCTCTATCAGTTCGCGATTCTCAATCTTCCCGAAAGTCGCGATCTTGGCCGCCTGCAGGACGAAGTCGACGCTGCGGTCGACTCCTTCTATCGAGCATGGGGTCCGGAAGCCGCAGCATAGCCCGTTCGAGGAGGATTTGCCCATGCGTTTCAT
>NZ_DASWTD010000299.1:0-2992 GCF_036402335.1 Sphingopyxis sp.
GACCGTCGGCGCCGTCTTGCCCGCTCCGCAGCGCACGACCGCTGCCGAATGCCCGTGCGCCGGTGCCCATGCCGTGGGCGCCATCGGCGGCCTGGGCGCTATCGGCGGTCTGGGGGGCATCGGCGGCATCGGCGGGACCGGCGCCAGCGCGGTACGGATCCGTTCCTTGCGCTTCGCTTCCAGCTTGTCGGCGATCGCATCGGCCTGCTTGCCGGTGACCCCCTGCTCCTTCAGCGTCGCGAGCACATCATCGCGCGACAGGTCGCCGGCGGTCCGGAATTCGAAGTGGCGGGCCTTGGGCGCCTTGCCGTCGGCGGGTGCGAACACGACCGTCTTCGCCTTGCCGTCGCTGTCGCCATCGCGGCGGATGACGATGCGATGCACTTCGCGCCTCTTGCCATCCGCGGAGGTCCAGCTCCTTTCGGTGACGTCTTCGTCGGCGGTAGCGGAGACCGTAACGCCGGGACCGGCTTCGGGTGCTTCGGGCGGCAGCGGCGGTGCGGGCGGTTCGATTATCTCCGCGGACCGGGCGCTCGCCGCGGCGACGCCTGCGGGGACAAGCGTCGCGGTCGCGCCGAGCACCACCAGCGTCGCACCGCCGATCAGCAGCCGGCCAACCAGGCTGCGCTTCTTCGAAATATCCTGTTGCAACAACATCGTCAGCCTCTCCTGAAGATTGTCGTGGACCGCCATCGGCGCCGCGAGTGAAAGCCGCGAGCCGACCGCCGCCTTGGCGATCGCGGTCGCGTAGCGGGCGGTGCGGGCGCCTCGCATGTCCTGATCGGCCATCGTCAGCACGCGCGCATCGCACGCGGCTTCCTGGTCGAAACGAAAGGCACGGATCGCCCGCCAGGCGAAGGGATTGAACCATTGCGACGCGAGCAGCACGAGCGCCGCAGCATTCGCCCACAAATCGCCGTGACGGTGGTGCGCCAGTTCGTGATCGATCGCGAGCGCGCGCTCTTCGGCAATATAGCGCGCAAAGAAATCGCGCGGCACCGCGACGAACCGCCGCCACAGACCGAAGGCGACCGGACCGTCGACCGCGTCGGTCATGACGAGGCGGATCGAACCGATCGGCTCGAGTTCGACCGCTTCGAAGAGCACGGCGGCACGAAAGCGATGGTGCGACAGCAGCGCCATGGCGAGCACGACAACCATGCCGGCCGCCCACACCAGGACAAGATAAGGCACGGCGTCGACGAGCGACCATGCGGAGGATGGTGCAGCAGCGATGGCGGCGTCGACCGGGACCATCATGGCCGCCCCGGCATCGGCGACGGCCACCGTGGCGGGTGCCGGATCGGCGAAGGGCAGCGGCGGCAGCACCAGCCGCAGTGCGGGAATCAGCCACAAACTATAGGTCAGGCGCGGACCGAAATGGCGGGCAAACGGCTTGCGGATCACGAGGATCGCAACGACGAGGATCGCGGTGGTGAGCATCGTGTCGCTCCACAGCTGCAACATGGTCGCGGCGCTCATGACTTGAGCTTCCTCAGCAAAGCCTCGATTTCGGCGATGTCGGTGTCCGACAGCGCCTCGCGATCGGCGAGATGCGCGATCAGCGGGCTGACACGGCCGCCGAACAGCCGGTCGACGAAGCGCTGCGATTCCTCGCCGACGGCGTCGGCACGCTCGACCGCCGGACTATAGAGGTAACGCCGGCCATCGGCCTCTGCGGTGACGGCGCCCTTCTGGACCAGCCGTGCAAGCAGGGTCTTCACCGTTGCCTGCGTCCAGCCATTGATCTTGCCGATGCGCGAAGTCAGGTCGGCGGCGGTCTGCGGGGCTTCATCCCACAGTGCCGACAGCACCTGCATCTCCGATTCGCTTGCTCGTTCTGCCATGCGGACCCCTCCCATTGGCGTCGTCGACTATGATGCGACTACAAATGTAGTCAATGGGCTGAACGCTTCCTGAACGAAGCTGAACCTCGTTTCAATCCTCCCTGTCGCGCAGCGATGGGGAGGTGGCAGCGCGGAGCGCTGACGGAGGGGCGAATTGCAACCGTCACGCCCCTCCACCGCCGCTTCGCGGCGGTCCCCCTCCCCATGCCTTCGGCACAGGGAGGATTGCATGTGTCGGAATTTTTGACACACTAGTTCGACGGTAAGAAATCGCTAACCAGCGTGTCGCGCCGAAATCAGCGTGCAACGCAAACTGGCACGGCCCTTGTATGGTATCGGTTGTTCCCGAGTGTTCCGCTCAATGGAGCGGTGGGGGGCATCAGTCTGGTCCCTGATGTCCCCTGCCCCCACCCGGGAAATCCCCACTTGCCCCCGATGCAGACGGGGGGCGGAGCGGCCGAAAGGCCCCGCCCCCCGGACGCTTTTCAGCCTTTCGAAATTTCCGGAACGCCGAACAACGCGGCAAAATTCGCGCGCTTGGCGAGCAGGTCGGCCAGGCTGTAGCCGTCAAGCACTTTCATGAACGCCGCCAGCGCCTCGGCAAGCGCGCCGGTCAGCCCGCACGCGGGCGCGATGATGCAGCTGCCGCAATCGACAAGGTCGAACCCTTCTTCGGTATGGCGTACCACCGCGCCGACATTGATCTCTTCGGCGGGTCGCGCCAGCCGGATTCCGCCGAAGCGTCCGCGCACGCTTTCGAGATAGCCGGCGTTCACCAGATCGTTGACGACCTTCATCAGATGGTTCTGCGAAATGCCGTAAGCGCGCGAGATTTCCGAGATCGGGCTCAGCCGCGTCTCGTCCTGCGCGCCCGCATAGAGGAGCACGCGCATCGCATAGTCGGTGTAGCGCGTCAGGCGCATCCTGATCCTTCGAAAATTTCGGCCGCTCTATAATATGTATTTTTGTTGCATGTTTCAAATTTCGATCATACATGCGCTTTAAATACATGATTGGAGCGAGTCGTGACACAGGACGACCAGATCGATGAAGCCGCGCTCGAGCGCCTGATCCCGGCCTTTTATGCCCGCGTGCGCGCCGACGCCGATATCGGCCCGCTGTTCAACGCCGCGGTGGACGACTGG
>NZ_DASWTD010000300.1:0-5617 GCF_036402335.1 Sphingopyxis sp.
GTGCTCTGTGGCACGGCAGCCATGGCGACGGTGGCGGGCTGCGCAAAGGACAATGAAATCGACGTCGCGGGCGGCGTCGGCATCACCGCGACGCGCAGCGCCTGCCCGGCGGTGGCCGTGCCGCTGCACACCGGCGATGTCACCCTGTTCGATCCAGCGACCAGCCGCGACGCGAGCGCCATCGATGTCGTCGCCGCGATCACCAATGTGGTGCCGCAGTGCAATGATGCCGCCGGCGAGAAGGTGTACCAGCTCGTGAATTTCGACGTCGTCGCGACGCGGCGGGAGGCGGGCCCGGCGCGCACGGTGACGCTGCCCTATTATGCCACGGTGTTGCAGGGCGGCACCGCGGTGGTCGCGAAACGGCTCGGCAACGTCGCGGTAACCTTCCCCGAGGGACAGGTGCGCGGCACCGGCCGAGCACAAGCGTCGGCCTATGTCGAGCGCGCTGCGGCAACGCTGCCCGCCGACATCCAGGAGCGCATCACGCGCAAGCGCAAGGCGGGCGATCAGGACGCGGCGGTCGATCCGCTCAGCCTCCCCGAAGTGCGCGCCGCGGTGCAGCGCGCCAGCTTCGAACTGCTTGTCGGCTTTCAGCTGACGCAGGAACAGCTCGAATATAACGTCCGACGATAGATGTGCGGCGGCGCTGCGGCGCCGTTCGCCATTTCACGCCCTGCGCGCCGCCCGGTGACGCAGGGCTTTTCGCGTGCGCCAAGCTGCGATAGGGCGCGCGCAAGACTTTTCTCCGATCGAAGATAGGCCCAGCTCCGTGACCCTGTTCAGCCGCTTTACCGACCATATCGGCGCCGCGCTCGATGCGCTTGCCGCCCGCGATGCCTTGCCGGCCGGTCTCGACCGCTCGGCGATCAGCGTCGAGCCGCCGCGCGACCCCGCGCATGGGGACGTTGCGACCAACGCTGCGATGGTGCTGGCCAAACCCGCCGGCATGAACCCGCGTGCGCTTGCCGACCTCCTCGTCGCCGAGCTCGGTGCGCTCGACGAGGTGACTGAAGCGAGTGTTGCCGGTCCGGGCTTTATCAATCTGCGCCTGGCCGACGACAGCTGGCGCGACGAGCTGGCGCTGATCCATGGCGAAGGCGGCGACTATGGCCGCTCGACGATGGGGCAGGGGCGGACCGTCAACGTCGAATATGTCTCGGCGAACCCGACCGGGCCGATGCATGTCGGGCATTGCCGCGGCGCCGTCGTCGGCGACGCACTCGCAGCGCTGCTCGAATATGCCGGGCACAGCGTCATCCGCGAATATTATGTCAATGATGCCGGCGCGCAGGTCGATGTGCTCGCGCGCTCTGTACACATGCGGTATCGCGAGGCGCTCGGCGAGGATGTCGGCGCGATCCCCGAGGGGCTCTATCCCGGCGATTATCTGATCCCCGTCGCGGGCAAACTCGCCGCCGAATATGGCGACCGCTTCGTCGCCGCGCCCGAAAGCGCGTGGCTCGGCCTGTTCCGTGCCGAGGCGGTCAGCGCGATGATGGACATGATCCGCGCCGACCTCGCCAAGCTCGGCATCCATCACGACCTGTTTTCGTCGGAAGCCGAGCTGCAGGCAGAGGGCAAACCCGCCGCCGCCGAAAAATGGCTGCGCGACCATGATCTCGTCTACGACGGCCAGCTCGAAGCGCCGAAGGGTGAAACCCCCGAGGATTGGGAACCGGTCGAGCTGCCGCTGTTCCGTTCGACGCAGTTCGGCGACGATCAGGATCGCCCGATCAAGAAGTCGGACGGCAGCTGGACCTATTTCGGCGCCGACCTCGCCTATCATTTCCAGAAGAGCCAGAACGCCGACGAGCTGATCGATATCTGGGGCGCCGACCACGCTGGCACGGTCAAGCGGATCAAGGCTGCGGTCGCTGCGCTCACCGGCGGAAAAACCCGCTTCGACGTGAAGCTGGTCCAGATGGTCCGGCTGCTCAAGAATGGCGAGCCGTTCAAAATGTCGAAGCGCGCGGGCAATTTCGTGACGCTCGCCGATGTCGTTGACGAAGTCGGCAAGGATGCGGTGCGTTTCACCATGCTGACGCGCAAGGCCGACGCACAGATGGACTTCGACTTTGCGAAGGTCGTCGAGGCGTCGCGCGACAACCCCGTCTGGTACCTGCAATATGCCAATGCCCGGATTTCGCGGCTGCGGAAGAAGGCCGCCGACGCCGGGATCGGGCTTCCCGCACCGGCACCGGCGCGGCTCAATGCGCATGAGCTGGGACTGGTGAAACTGCTCGCGCAGTTCCCGCGGATCGTCGAATCGGCCGCCTCGGCGCGCGAACCGCACCGGATCGCTTTCTATCTCGCCGATGTCGCGGCGGCGTTCCACGCCTGGTACAATCTCGGCAACGACGATCCCGGCCTGCGGATCGTGCTCGACAATGATCCCGAACTGACTGCGACGCGCCTTTATTTGGCCGACGGAATCGGGCAGGTTGTCCGCAACGGGCTGTCCCTGATGGGGGTAGAGGCGCTCGAGGAGATGGTTTGATGGCGGGCGACAGGAATGCCGAGCAGGGCGATACGGGTCTCGGGCTCGACGACGACGATCGTCTGCCCTGGCTCGAAGCTGCCGACGGATTCGAGGAAGATGGCGAGGTATCGCCCGCGCGCCTGCTGGTTATGGTGCTCGGCGGCCTGCTGTTGATCGGTGCCGTGCTTGGCGGCCTGTGGTGGGTCCAGAATGGTGGTGCGCGAGGCAAGGGCGAGCTGATCGCCGCGCAGGACGGCGACTATAAGGTCGCGCCCAAGAATGACGGTGCCAAGACCTTTGAGGGCGAGGGCGATGCGAGCTTCTCCGCCAGCGAAGGCGCCGAGCCTGCGGGCAAGGTCGATCCGACGCGGATGCCCGAAGAGCCCGCGGTGACCCCGCAGGAGCGCGAGGCCGCGGCAAAGAAGGCAGCGGCCGACAAGATTGCGGCTGCCAAAGCCGCGAAGGCCGTGCCCGCCGACAAGGGGAAAGCCGTACCCGCCGCGACGTCGGTCAAGGCGGCCGAATCCGCTGCAAAGGCCGAGCCGGCAACGGGCGGCGCGATGATCCAGCTTGGCGCGTTCAGCAGCGACGCCGCCGCGGCGAAGGCGTGGACCAGCCTGTCAAAGCGTTTCGCTTACCTCGCCGAACTCAACAAGTCGGTTTCGCCCGCCAAGGTCGGCAGCGGCACGGTCTATCGCCTGCGCGTATCGGCCGGAACCGCGGCCAATGCCGCGAATTTGTGCGGGAAATTGCGCGTTGCCGGTGAAAATTGCGTCGTCGTTCGCTGATTCGGCCCGCTTGGCCGCAGACTCCGTTGGTACAATGTTGCCACTATGGCATGCTGCCTGCGCTGGTTGCCGCGTGAGGGGGCGGCGATCGATGGAGATTGACGCACGATGATACCGGCTATTTTCGGCCTGTCGGGCCTGACCCTCACCGACGACGAGCGCGCTTTCTTTCGTGACAGCGATCCCGCGGGCTATATCCTGTTCGGGCGCAATATCGAAAATCGCGACCAGCTGCGGCGGTTGACCGATGATCTGCGCGGCCTCGACGGACGCGCCAATCTGCCGATCCTGATCGATCAGGAGGGAGGGCGCGTGGCGCGGATGAAATCGCCCGAATGGCCTGTTTTTCCGAGCGGTGCGGCGTTCGATGCGCTTTATGAACGCGCGCCAGCGAGCGCGATCGAGGCGGCGCGGCTCAACGCGATGGCACTCGCGGCGATGCTGTCCGAGGTCGGGATCACCGTCGATTGCCTGCCGCTGCTCGACGTTCGGCAGCCGGGCGCCAGCGACGTCATCGGCGACCGCGCGCTCGGCAGCGAGCCCATGCGCGTCGCCGCACTCGGCCGCGCGATCCTGAGCGGCCTGCAGGACGGCGGCGTCGTCGGAATCGTCAAGCACATTCCCGGACATGGCCGCGCTTTGCTCGATTCGCACAAGGAACTGCCGGTCGTTGCCGCGCCCGACCGCGATCTCCAGACCGATCTTGCGCCCTTTGCAGCACTGCGCGATGCGGCGATGGCAATGACCTGCCACGTCGTCTTTACCGCCTGGGATGCCGATCGCCCCGCGACATTGTCGCCGATCGTCATCGACAGCGTGATCCGCCAGCGCATCGGCTTTCACGGCCTGCTGCTGAGCGACGACCTCGACATGGAGGCTTTGTCGGGCGACGTGCCTTCGCGCGCCGCCGATGCGGTCGCGGCGGGCTGCGATATCGCGCTCAATTGCTGGGGGAAGATGGACGACATGATCGGGATTGCGAATGCCCTCGATCCGATCAGCACCGTGTCTCGCGCGCGCCTCGAAGGCGCGATGGACCGGATTTCGGGCGTCGGCGATGCCCGGGCCTTCGCCACACTCGTCGACCAGCGCGACGCGCTGCTGGCTATGGCCTGAGCCGCCGATGGACGAATTGCCGCTCGACTTCGAGATTGCAGCGGCAGCGCCCGAGCGTGACGATGCGTTACTGTTGACGCTCGAAAGCTGGGAAGGTCCGCTCGACCTGCTTCTCGCGCTGGCGCGTAACCAGAAGGTCGACCTCAAACAGATTTCGATCCTCGCGCTCGTCGAGCAATATCTGACCTTCATCGCCGAAGCGCGCGAGCTGAAGCTCGAGGTTGCGGCCGATTATCTCGTGATGGCAGCGTGGCTGGCCTACCTCAAATCGGCGTTGCTGCTCCCCAAGGACCCGCTTGAGGATCCGTCGCCCGACGAACTCGCGTTGCGCCTGCAATTGCGGTTGCAACGCCTCGCGGCGATGCGCGAGGCCGCAGCACGGCTGCTCGCGCGCGACCGCGTCGGCCGCGACGTCTTCCTTCGCGCGAGGCCCGAGGGGCTGCGCGATGTCCGGGTCCGGCGCTGGGACGCCAGCCTCTACGACCTCCTGTCGGCTTATGGGCAGGTCAAGCTGCGGAGCGAGCCTGTCGTCCATATGGTCTCGCGGCGGCCAGTGATTACGCTCGATGCCGCGCTTCATCATCTCGAGCGGATGATCGGGGTGAAGCTCGACTGGGCCGAGCTGTCGGATTTCCTGCCGTCCGATTATGACGGGCCGCTGCGCCGCTCGGCGATCGCGTCGAGTTTTGTCGCCGCGCTCGAACTGGCGCGGCAGGGGCGTGTCGACCTGAAGCAGGACGGTGCGTTCGAACCGCTTTATCTGAAGGCTGCAACCGCGGGGCATGGGGCATGATCGACGATCTTGAACGCGCGATAGAGGCGATGCTGTTCGCCAGCGACGAACCGCTCGATGCGCGGCAGGTTGCGGGCAGGCTGGGTGACGAAATGACGCCGGGCGAGGTGCGCGCGATTATCCAGGCGATCGCCGCGCGCCATGCGGGAAGCGGAATCGAACTCGTCGAGCGCGGCGGGCACTGGCATTTTCAGACCCCCGCCGATCTGGCGCACCTGCTTCGCCGCGAGCGCGACGACCCGCGCAAATTGTCGCGTGCAGCCGCAGAAGTGCTCGCGATCGTCGCCTATCACGAACCGGTGAGTCGCGCCGAGATCGAGGCGATCCGCGGCGTTCAGACCTCGAAAGGCACCCTCGACGTGCTGATGGAGGCCGAATGGATCGCGCCGGCGGGACGCCGCGAGGTTCCGGGGCGGCCATTGATTTACAAGACGACCG
>NZ_DASWTD010000301.1:0-1564 GCF_036402335.1 Sphingopyxis sp.
TGTTCAACGCCGCGGTGGACGACTGGCCGGGCCATCTGGAAAAGCTCATCGCCTTCTGGTCTTCGGTGATGCTGACGACAGGCCGCTACAAGGGCAGCCCGGTCGCCGAACATCTGAAGCACAGGCAAGCAATCACCCCCGCGATGTTCGACCGCTGGCTTGCGATCTGGGCCGACACCACCAACGAGTTGCTGGCGCCCGCCGTCGCGGCGGCCCTGCAAGCCAAGGCCGTACGCATCGCGGAGAGCCTGCAGCTCGCCCTGTTTTTCCGCCTCGACGCCCCCGGCCACCGCGCCGCCTGATACCCGAAGGAGAAGACCGATGTCCGATGCACCTTTTGTCGACCTCAGCGTCCACCACCGTCCGGTCGATTTTTCCGACCACATTGCGCTCGGCTTCACGCGCATGCTGCGCTTTTGCGCCGATACCTTCTTTGCCAAGCGGTACGGCCACCGTGCGATCGTGCTTGAAACGGTCGCCGCGGTTCCCGGCATGGTCGGCGCGACGCTGACGCACCTCAAGAGCCTGCGCCGCATGGAAGACGACAAGGGCTGGATCCGCACGCTGATGGAGGAGGCGGAGAATGAGCGGATGCACCTGATGACCTTCATCGAGGTTGCGAAACCGACCTTGTTCGAACGCCTCGTCATCCTCGGCGTCCAGTGGGTCTTCTACCTCGCCTTCTTCGCGCTCTACCTGATCAGCGCGAAGACTGCGCACCGTGTCGTCGGCTATTTCGAGGAGGAAGCGGTGATCAGCTACACGCTCTATCTCCAGGAAATCGACGAAGGCCGCAGCCCCAACCTGCCTGCGCCGGCGATCGCCCGACATTATTGGAAGCTGGCCGACGATGCGACGCTGCGCGACGTCGTCCTCGTGGTCCGCGCCGACGAGGCGCACCACCGCGACGTCAACCACGGCTTTGCGAGCGAACTCGCAGGGATCGAACCGGCGGCGCATGTCGCCCCCTACCCCGAACATGCCGACGAGCTTCGCATCGCGGCCTGAATCACCTGATACTCAACGACAGGATATAAAAGAATGCGCACCGCCTCCGCTCACGCGATGACCATCGTCAAGGCCACTGCCCCGGCCCTCGAAAAGCACGGCCTCGCGATCACCACTGCCATGTACGCGCGCCTGTTCGAGAACAAGGACATCGAGGCGATGTTCGACCGCGCCGCACAGACGAGCGGCGAACAGCCGAAGCGTCTTGCGGCGGCGATCCTCGCCTATGCAAAGAATATCGACAAGCTGCAGAACCTCGGCGCCGCGGTGTCGCGCATGGTCGGCCGCCATATCGAAACGGGCGTGAAGGCCGAGCATTATCCCCATGTCGCCAATGCCCTGCTGCCCGCGATCCGCGACGTGCTGGGCGAAGAGGTCGCGACCGACGAGGTGCTCGAAGCGTGGGGCGAGGCCTATTGGATGCTTGCCGACATCCTCATCTCGGCCGAAGCGCAGGCCTATGAGGATGCCGAGGCTGCCTGAGACAGGGAAGACCGGTTTCGACCGAGAGTTGCCGATAGGGATGTGCACCCCGGCGAAAGCCGGGGCCCAGAAT
>NZ_DASWTD010000302.1:0-2581 GCF_036402335.1 Sphingopyxis sp.
GGTCATTTCGGCGCCGCGCCGCGCCATCGCCTGCTGCATCCGTACCGCCGCCAGCGCATGGGCGGCGCCCGCCGCAAACAGCTTGCGGTCGCGTTTGCCGGTCCGGCCCTCGCGCTCGGACCGGAGCGCCGCCATCCCCACGAGCAACCCCTCGCCCTGAACCAGGACGGTCTGGCACCCGTGCACGCCGCCCCATTTGCGGACATGCTCCTCATATTCGTCGGTCCCGCTATGTTGGCGGACAACGTCGTAATGCGCCTCGCTCAATATCTCGAGCGGCCGTCCGCCCGCGGCGACGCGCCAGTTGACCTCGGGTCGCCATGCCTCGATTTCCACGAATTCGCGCTGATAGGACGCGTCGATATCGGGCATGAAATTGAACAGCGTCGCCTCGTCGCCGAGGCCGAGAAGCTGCGCGTGCGTCGATCCCGTCCGCCGCGCGAACAGGCGCAGCGCGCTGTCCCAGCCGTCATCGGCGAACGGCGCCGCCAGAAAGGCGTTGCCGATCTCGCCGGCTTCGCTGGCGAATGATGCGTCCATGCGGCCCCCCGCCTTCATGCTTCACTAGGGTCAGGACCCTCACCTTTGCAGCACGGATACCGGCGGCATACAAGCGGCTTGCGACAAGGCGCGCCAGGTGATTCCGGACCGTGGCTGCAACCCGAACCGAAACGCAGCGTTTCTGCGGGGGCTTATTGACGCCGTCCCGTGCCTTCGCCTAGCTTCGCGCCTTCCCTTTCAGGAGACTGTCCCATGCGTCGCATCCTCCCCTATGCCGCCCTCGCTCTCGTCGCCGTCGTCGCGACCCCGATCGTCCTTGCGCAGGGCGGCTCCGCCCCCGGCGCCCCCGACAAGTCGCGCGTCACCGCTGGCACCTACGCCGCCGACGCGGGTCACACGATGGTCGTGTGGGAGGTCGATCACCTCGGCTTCAGCAAATATACGGGCATCTTCGGCGATGTGACCGGCACGCTCGTCATCGATCCGGCGAACCTTGCCGCGGCCAAGGTCGACGTGACGATCCCGGTGTCGAAGGTCACCACCGCCAGCGCCGGGCTCACCGACCACCTGCTGCGCGCGGGCAAGGACGGCGGCAAGCCCGACTTCTTCGGCGCCGCCCCTGCCGACGCCAAATTCGTCTCGACCTCGGTCGTCCTCGACGACGACGGCGACGAGGCGAAGGTCACCGGCAACCTCACCCTCAACGGCGTGACCAAACCCGTCACGCTCGACGTCGATTTCCACGGCGCGGGCATGGGCATGACCAAGAAGGAAACGATCGGCTTCCAGGCCGAAACGACGATCAAGCGCAGCGATTTCGGCATTTCGATGGGCATTCCCTACGTCAGCGACGCGGTCGAACTCGAAATCCACGCCGCGTTCGAAAAACAGTAAGCCGCGCGCCAATCTGTCACACGCGTCGCGTATGAATCGGGCGGGGCCATCGATGGCTCCGCCCCTTTCGTACAGGAGCCATGTGATGAGCGAACTGGTACGCGAAATTGTCGAAGTGAACGCCTTTGTCGGCGGCGACGAGGAAAATCCGCTGCTGACGGTCGAGGTCGAGGGTCTCGCCCCCACCGCAGGCTGGTCCAATGTCCGGCTCGACCCGCATGTCTATATCACCCCGCCCGAGGACGGCTTCCAGGATTTCGACCTCGTTGGCGACCGCCCCGCGGACGCCGCCGCCGACGCGCTCACCGAAGTCGAAGCCGCGTGGGAAGGCCCGTTCGACGACTGGGTCATCGGCGTGCGCATCCATGCCGTCGACAATATGGTCGAGGACGAAGTCTTCGAACCGTGGGACGAAGAGGATGACGAGAGCGAAGCCGCCTGAGGCTCGCTCCGCAAAGCCCCCTGCACTGTGCCGGACCGCGAGGCCCCTTTCCTGGCAAAGCGGTCCGGCGCCATTTTCGGTTCATCGCAGAGCCAGCCGGCGCGGCGTAGCCTTCCTTGCATTCAAGGGAGGATCCTCATGCGCACCCTGCTTCTCGCTCTCGCCCTCACGGCTACGCCGGCCTTCGCGCAAGCGAACCCGCAAATCGACTATGCCGGCTTTCAGGCGCTCACCGCCAGCGTCGCGCCCGAACGCGCGCAGCGCCTGATCGCCTTCGACGCCTTCAAGGCCGCGGCCGCGAAGCCCGGCACCCTCCTCCTCGACGCGCGCTCGAAGGAAGCCTTCGCGCGCGGCCATATCAGGGGCGCGGTCAACCTCCCGCTCACCGACTTTACCGCGGAGAGCCTCGCCGCGGTGATCGGCGCCAACCCGGATCGCCCCATCCTCATCTATTGCAACAATAATTTCTCGAACCACCGCAGCCCCGTGCCGCTCAAATCGGCGCCGCTCGCGCTCAATATCCAGACCTTCATCAACCTCGTCGGCTATGGCTATCCGAACGTCCTCGAACTCGCCGACGTCGTCGATTTCAACGATCCCAAGGTCGAGTGGGTGACGGGGTAGCGCCCGAAGTCATGCCCACCCCCAACCCCTCCCGCAAGCGGGAGGGGAGCGAGACTTGCCGCGCCAAAGGCGCGCTAGTCGCAGCGGGGTGGGCACGCGGCAAACAGCTCGGCTTGCGCA
>NZ_DASWTD010000303.1:0-7289 GCF_036402335.1 Sphingopyxis sp.
CGCGTCTGCTGGGCCGTCGAGCCGATGTCCTTGTAGACCGGACTGCGCGTGCCCGGCGTGAACGGGCGGTTGAAGAAGTTGGTCAGCCGCACGGTGTTCGCGGGGCGTCCGTCGATCTTGCTGTAATCGCCGCGCAGCAGCAGCGTGACGTCAGGACCGAAATCGATCAGCGCCGACAGGCGGGCCGACAGATTTTTCTTCCCCGGATCGAGCTTCCAGGGCGAGTTCGCCCAGGGCCGGATATAGGAATCGCGGCGGTCGTAATTGACCGCGCCGCGCAGTGCGAAGCCGGGCGCGACCGGCACGTTGATCATCGCGGTCGCCTGGACGGTATCGAAATTGCCATAGGTCGCGTCGACCGACGCCGCGAAATGATCGACCGGCCGTGCCGAGATGACATGGACGACGCCCGCGGTCGAGTTACGGCCGAACAACGTCCCTTGCGGGCCGCGCAGCACCTCGACGCGCTCGAGATCGAAGAAACTGACCTCCTGCGCCTGCGGACGCGCGATATAGATGCCGTCGAGCAGGAATGCCGCCGAAGGATCGCCCTTTTCGGTACCGTCGCGGCTGGTGACGCCGCGGATCGTGATCTGAAGCCCGTTGCCGCGGTCGATTGACAGGTTGGGGACGACGTCGGCGAGCTGAGTCGGATTGCTGATACCCGCGTCGCGTAGCCCTTCGCCGCCGATCGCCGTCAGCGCGATCGGAGTTTTCGAGGCAAGCGACTCGGTTCGCGTCGCGGTGACGACGATATCGCCGTCCTGCGGCGCTTCCGGTTGCTCCTGTGCGAGTGCGGGCGACGCCACCAGTGCGGCGGTGACGCAAAGATAGGTACGCAGACGATATGCCATTGGGCCTCTCCCTCCTGTTATCTTTTTCATGAACTCGATTACAGTTCATGTTTTTCAAGGGTAAAACCCAGAGTGAGGCGCGAGTCAAGTAATCGATTACAAATTTCGTCGCAATGCCCTGCTTTTTCTTTTTGATAACGTTATCATTTTCGTTTCGGCTCCTTCGGCCGCCGGGGCGCGTCAGCCCCCGTCGGCGCCGCCGGCAAAGTCATCAAACGCGCGGTCGGTGACGCGAATGATGCGCTCCGCGATGAACGGAGCCCCTTCGCGCGCGCCGTCCTCGGGATGCTTCAGGCAGCATTCCCATTCGAGGACCGCCCAGCCCGGGAAATCATATTGCGCGAGCTTCGAGAAGATCGTCCGGAAATCGATCTGGCCGTCGCCAAGCGAGCGGAAGCGCCCCGGGCGGTCGATCCAGTCCTGATAACCGCCATAGACCCCCGACCGGCCGCTCGGCCGGAACTCGGCGTCCTTCACATGGAACGCCTTGATGCGATCGTGATAGAGATCGATGAAGGCCAGATAGTCGAGCTGCTGCAGCAGGAAGTGGCTGGGGTCGTACAGGATATTGGCGCGCGGGTGATTATCGACCGCGCCGAGGAAACGCTCGAAGGTGGCGCCGTCGTGCAGATCCTCGCCCGGATGGATTTCGTAGGCGACATCGACCCCGGCATCGTCGAAGGCGTCGAGGATCGGGCGCCAGCGGCGCGCGAGCTCGGCGAAGGCTTCGTCGATCATCCCCGCGGGACGCTGTGGCCACGGATAGAAATTCGCCCAGGCGAGCGCGCCCGAGAAGGTGACATGGGTATCGAGCCCCAGATTGCGGCTCGCCTTTGCCGCGAGCAGCAACTGCCCGGTCGCCCATTCCCTGCGCGCCTCTGGCTTGCCATGCAGATGCGCGGGCGCAAAGGCGTCGAAGAGCCGGTCCTGCGCCGGATCGACCGCGATCAATTGACCCTGAAGATGCGTCGAAAGTTCGGTGATGGCGAGACCATGTCCGGCGAGCGTGCCGGTCAGTTCGTCGCAATAGTCGCGGCTCTCCGCCGCAAGCTCGAGGTTCACCAGCCGCCCGCCGGTCGGAAGCTGGAGCCCCTTGTAGCCGAGCCCCGCCGCCCAGCCCGCCATCCCGGCGAGGCTGTCGAACGGCGGCTCATTGCCTTCGAACTGCGCCAGAAAAATCGCGGGGCCTTTTATCGTTCGCATGAAATACCTTTCGGAAAAGGGGAGGAATCAGGGACGCGGCCCGGCTTCTTCGACCGGTTGCCAGGTTCCGCCTTGCGCGGAGGATCGGAGCGCGGCGTCGACGAAGCACAGCCCGCGCACGCCATCCTCGATCCCGCAAAGCGGCGTTTGCGCGATCGGGGTCGCGGCACGGATCGCGCCGGCGAAATCCCGGTAGATGTTCGCGAACGCCTCGATAAAGCCCTCGGGATGCCCCGCGGGCAAGCGCGTCGCGCGCGCCGCCATGGCCCCCAGATACGGCGCGCCCGCGCTGACGATCTCGTCCGGGCGGTCGGGCCAGCGCAGATAGAGATGCTGGCTGTCGGCGTGCGACCATTGCAGCCCGCCGCGCTCGCCCCAGATGGAAAGGCGCAGGTCGTTCCGTGCCCCCGCCGCGACCTGCGTCGCCGCGACCAGCCCGCGTGCGCCACCGGCAAAACGAAGCAGGAGGGTCGCATCGTCGTCGAGCTGGCGGCCGGGCACGACCGCCGCGAGATCGGCGAGCAGATGATCGATCCGCTCGCCCGATACATATTCGGCAAGGTTCAGGGCGTGGACACCGATGTCTGAAATGCACCCGCCAACGCCGGTGCGCGCAGGGTCGGTACGCCACCCGGCCTGCCGGTTGCCGCCCTGCTCGACCGGTTCGGCCAGCCAGCCCTGCGGATATTCGACATGAATCCGGCGGATGCGGCCCAGATCGCCGTGCGCGATACGCTCGCGCGCCTCGCGAACCAGCGGATAGCCGGTGTAGGTATAGGTCACCGCATAAAGCGCGTTCGATGCGGCGACATGATCCTGCAACGCCCGTGCCTCGGCCAGCGTCGCGGTTGCCGGCTTGTCGCTGATCACATGAATGCCCGCCGCCAGCGCGGCCGCCGCGATCGGCAGATGCGTGTCGTTGGGCGTCGTGATCGCAACGAAGGCGATACCGTCGTCACGCTGCGCCTCGGCTGCAAGCATCGCCGCGACATCGGGATAAGCACGGTCGGGATCGAGGCCATATCCCGCCGCTGCCTCCAGCGAACGCGCATGATCGCGGCTGAACACGCCGGCCCGCAGGCATATCGCCCCGTCGAGCTCGGCCGCCATGCGATGCACCGGCCCGATGAACGAGCCGGGGCCGCCGCCGACCATAGCCATGGCGAGGGGCTGCACGGGAGCGGTCATGCCTCCCCCCGCGTCGCGGCGAGGGTGACGGGCGCATAACCCCCGCGCGACCGGAAGAAGAGGATCAAGGCGAGATAAATCGCAAGCATCATCACCGGGAGCAGCGCCACCTCGCGCAGCGCGCCCTTCTTCCCCTCGACAACCACCGTCTCGACTGCGCGCCGCTCGGCTTCGGGGGCACGCGCGACCGACGCGGCGTCGAGTGCGCGATACGAACCGAACACGCCGTGCTTCGGTGCGGATAGATGCGTTTCGGCAAGCCGCGTTTCGTGCGCCCGGTCATAGGCCGAAAGCCCCGCGGCGGTCGAGCGATCCTGGATCGTGCCGAGCAGGCTTGCCCCGACGATCCCCGCGGCGAGCATCCCCGCCCCCGCCATGACATTGACCGTCACCGCGCCGCCTTTCGGAAAACGTTCCGACGCGACCGCGAGACTGGTGCCCCAGAAGAAGCTCTTGCCGATGCCATAGAGGGTCGCCGCGGCGAGCAGCGCCGCGCCGCTCGATCCCGCCATCCAGAACAGCCCGATCGCGGCGAGCGCCGATGCAATGGCGAGGGTTCCGAGCGGGGTGGCAATTCGCACGATCGACCCTGCGAACAGCCGGATCACGAAAACGATCGCGGCGGTATAGACGAGCACCCAGCCCGCCTCGATCCCCCAGCGCGCCAGTTCGGGCTCCATCAGCGACACGATCCAGCTGTCGGTGCTGAGTTCGGTAATCGCGAGCGGGATCATCACAAGCACAAGGACGATATAGAGCGGATGCCCCGCCGAACGGGCATAAAGGGCATAGAGAGCGGTCAGCGCTGCGACGGCAAAGACGACAAGCGTCCCGGGCAGATCGGCGACGCGCCCGATTTCGACGCACATCAGCGACAGGATCACGAAGGCGCTGACGAAGCCGGCTTCCCTCAGCATATCGCGGTACGACACTCCCGCCGCGACGCGCTCGCTGACGGGGAAACGCTGCCGCCAGAGCGCAAAGGCATAGATCAGCACGGGAACCGCCATGATCGCGGTCTTCGCGCGCCAGTCGACATGCGCGCCGAAGGCGATGGCGATCACGCCCCCCAGCATCAGCCCGAGCGGCCAGGCCGCGTGCAGCCGGTTGAGCCAGCGCGGCTTGTCTTCGCTGTAAAGCGTCGCGACGAGCGGGTTGGCGGCGGCTTCGACCGCGCCGTTCCCCAGCGCCATGATGAAGGTGCCGGCATAGAGCGACCAATAGCCGCCCGCGGTTACCAATATGGCGAGGCCGACGATGTGGCACGCCGCCGCGAAACCGAAGGCGCGACGGAATCCGATCCGGTCGATGACGAGGCTGAGCAGCACGATGGTAATCGCGAAGGGCCACAGCCCGACGCCGAGCAATTCGCCTTTCTGCGTCTCCGAAAGCCCGAAGGCGACGCCCCATTCGTCGACCACCATCGCGCGCAGCACGAAGCAGAAGGATGTCGCGGTGATCGCGGCAAAGGATATGCCGAACAGCCGCCGTCGCGAATCGAAACCCCTGTCCACCGATCCCTCTCCCATCATTTTGTAATGGATTACATTATGCACAGCGACGTTGAATCGCAAGGCCAATAATACTAAGCTTCCCAACGATTTTCATGATGAGAGAACGTTTTCCAAATGACGACGATTGCAGATGTGGCACGCGCGGCAGGCGTTTCGACCGCGACGGTGTCACGCGCATTGAGCAACCCCGACGCGGTCAGCGAGCCGCGGCGCAGCCAGGTGCTGCAGGCGGCGAAGGCCCTCGGCTATGCGCCCAACTATGCCGCGCAAAGCCTGCGCACGACGCGGTCGCAGCGGATTATCCTGACCGTTCCCGACATCTCCAACCCCTTCTTCTCGGCGGTGATCCGCGGTGCCGAGGAGGCCGCGCTCGCCGCGCGCTACTCGCTGCTGATCGGCGACACTCACCATGACAGCGAGCGCGAGGAATATTATGCCGCGATGCTGACGCGCCGCGAGGCCGACGGGATGATCTTTCTCGGTCACCGGCTCGCGCCGACCATGGTCGCGCTGGTGGCGAAGCAGGGCGAAGAGGCGCCGATCGTCAACGGCTGCGAGTTCGAGCCGGGGCTCAACGTCTCGAGCGTCCATATCGCCAACGCCGTCGCGGCCGCCGAGGCGATGCAGCATCTCTACGACCTTGGCCACCGGCGGATCGGCGTGATCACCGGCCCACTCCTGAGCCCGATCAGCCGCGACCGGCTCAGCGGCGTGCAGGGTGCCGCGGCGGGGCAGCGCCTGTGGGATGAAGTGACGGTGCGGACGGGCGATTTCTCGGTCGATTCGGGCGAGGCATTGACGCACGAGCTGATGGCCGGGACGGCACCGCCGACGGCCATCTTCTGCTTCAGCGACGAAATGGCGATCGGCGCGATCGCGGCGCTTCGCGAGCGCGGCCTCGATTGTCCGCGCGATGTGTCGGTCATCGGTTTCGATGACATCCGCTATGCCCGCGCCTTCCATCCCGCGCTCACCACGATCAGCCAGCCCAAGGAAGCGATCGGCCGCAAGGCGGTCGAGATGCTGCTCGCCATCCTCGCCAGGAAGGCGGAGGGGCTCGCCTCGATCACCCTGCCCCATGAATTGGTGGTGCGCGCCAGCACCGCCCCTCCACCAGCCGGCTGAGCGCGGCGCGCGCTTCAGAGCTGGCCCGCCTTCAACCGCTCGACCGCGTGATTGGCCGCGCGTGCCGTCAGCGCCATATAGGTCAGCGACGGATTCTGCGCGGCGGTCGATGTCATGCACGCGCCGTCGGTGACGAACAGGTTGGAAACCTCGTGCGACTGGTTGAAGCCGTTCAGATAGGATGTCTTCGGGTCACGCCCCATGCGCGCGGTTCCCATTTCGTGGATCGCGAGGCCGCCCGGCGGGATCGCCGTCCGGATCGCCTGAACGCCGACGGCGCCCGCGGTGATCAGCATCGCCACCGCCTCCTTCGAGATGTCCTCCGCCATCAATTTCTCGTTCGCGCCCCATTCGAACCGCGTGTTGAGAATGGGAATGCCCCATTTATCTTTCTTCTGCGCATCGAGGCTGAGCCGGTTGTCATAATAGGGCAGGCATTCGCCGAAGCCGGCAATATAGATGAACCACGGCCCGGGCTCGCGCAGCGACTGCTTCAGCGGCGCGCCGAAACCCGGCATCATCGCCCCGCGCGTCCAGTTGGAGCGCGCAGCGGCGCCCTGCAGGCCGTAGCCGCGCAGGAAGGGTGCGTCCTTCTTTCCAACGTTGCGGAACCGCGGCATGTAGAGCCCAGCGGGGCGGTTGCCGATCGGCTGGCTGTCGAGCATCCCCGGCACGATGCCGAAGGCGCCGCCGGTCATCAGATGGTCCATCAGATAATGGCCGAGCACCCCGCTCGTATTGCCGATACCCTCCGGATATTGCTCGCTGGTCGAATTGAGCAGGATTTGCGTTGAGCCGAGGGTCGACGCGTTGAGGAAGACGATCCGCCCGCGATAGGTGGTGCGCGTCCCCTTTGCCGAGTCGATGACGCGCACGCCCGATACCTTGCGCGTCGCGGGATCGTGATCCAGCCCCTCGACGATCGCGTCGGTGACGATGGTGAGATTGCCCGTCGCCTCGGCCGCCGGAAGCGTCGAACTGATCGAGCTGAAATAGGATCCGGTCGAACAGCCGCGCTGGCACGGCCCGCAATAATGGCACGCCGCGCGGTCGCCGAGGTCCTGCGTCAGGATCGCCGACGGGGCGATCATCAGCCGGCGGTCGGGATAGGTTTTCGCAATCCCCTCGGCGACATGCGCCTCGCAGCGGTTGAGCGGCATCCCCGGCTGGAAGCGCCCGACCGGCGCGGTCGGCGCATCATAGTCCGACTGCCCCGACACGCCGATGAAGCGCTCGACATGATCGTACCAGGGCCGGATATCCTCGTAACGGATCGGCCAGTCGACGCCGTGGCCGTCTTCCGCATTCTCTGTGAAGTTGATCGGCCCCAGTCGCGGCGTCACGCGCCCCCAGGTGAGCGAACGCCCGCCGAGATGATAGCCGCGGATCCAGCTGAACGGATGCT
>NZ_DASWTD010000304.1:0-8448 GCF_036402335.1 Sphingopyxis sp.
GGGACGAGCATCGCCGACCCCTTCGAGCGCGCCGCCGCCGACCGGCCGGCGTTCGATCACTGGATCGCCGCGCTCGAACAGCGCGGCGTCGCGCCCGACACGAAAGCACTGTGGACCGACTATCGCGTCGGCGCACTCAGCGGCTATTTCATGGCCGTCTTCGCGTCGATGAGCGTCGAGCGCACGGCACGCGGCGACGAGATGTTCGCGGTGATGGCCGAACGCCCCGCGCGGCAAGCGCTGGCGCTCGGAAGCCTCGACCTGCTCTAGCGAAATCTTGCGGCCCGAACGCGGCGTATCACGTCCGCGACTGGGTCAGCCGATGGACCGGGCCGAATTGGGCGATGGCGGCGCCGATAAAGGGCAGCGCGACGAGCCACAAGCGTACGCCGGTGACCCCGAGCGGGCTCGCAATGCTGATCGCCGCCGTCGCGCCGAGGCCCGCACAGATCAGCAACAGGCCGACGATCAGCCGCCAGTGCGGCACCTCCCTGTCGCTCCCGCTCGCGCGCTCGTAGCGTGCGAAAGCCATGATCAGCGGAAACAGTGCCGCGATATAGAGGGCAAACCAGACAGGACGCGCCAGCCACCATGCGCCACTGCCTGGCTGTACGTCGAGCCCGATCCCGCCGAATAGCCACGCCGCAACCATCACGAGGACGAAGGCGGTAAGGTGCCAGAGGTAGATCGTCATGATCATGCCATTGACGAGCACGACGCCGGTCCAGATGCGAAGATTATCGAGCATCCGCCGCCCAGCGGGCTCGAGCGCGAGCGCAAAGCCCGCCTGTGCGATGCCGAGTGCGAGCAGCGCGATCGTCGGGGGCATCGAATTGCTGAGGCCGCTTCCCGGCACACCGATCATCGCGACCGGATAGGGCCCGAAGCCGACAAGCAGTCCGAGTGCGACCAGCCCTCCGATACCCCACAGCAAGGCCCGGCCCGGCGACAACCGCCCCTCGCTCCATGCAAAGCCGAGCTGGTGGATCGCAAGCCAGACGAAGGCGAAATTGAGGAAATTGACGTAAGGCACGTCGAAGCGCAGCGTCGCGACATCGATCGCCACCGCCCCGACAGCAAGCATCCAGAAGGAGGCGAACCCCCATCGCTTCCATGCCTTCCACGTCAGCGGCACGACCGCCGCGACCATCAGGTAAACCGACAGGAACCACACCGGAATCAATGCAAGCTGCGCCGCCATCGCAACGACGGCGCGATCGATCCCCGCGAGCGTGCCGAACATCGCGACGAGCGTCCAGATCAGGAACAGCGGCAGCACCGGGTTGATCAGCCGCTGGAGCCGGCCGCTGCACCAGCTTTCGTAGCTGCTGCCCTTGCGCTGCGTCGCCGCCCACGACATGCCGTTCGAGAAACCGCCGACGAGGAAGAAGAGCGGCATCACCTGGAATCCCCAGGTCAGCCACTGCGTCCACGGCAAGATGCCGAGCAGGTGTCCACCTTCGACCGCACCGTCCTTCATATAAGGCGCAGCGACGAGCCAATGGCCCACCACGACCGCGAGGATCGACAGTGCGCGGAGGAAATCGACATAGCGATTTCGCTCGGGCGGAGCCTGCCCGGCCATCTCCCTCGCTCGCGACCAGATGCTTTTGCGAACGGCGCCAGTGGTTTCGCTCAAGATATCGGCCCTCCCCGGATGGAAACCCCAAGCTAGTGTCGCGGCGCGTCAACGCAAGCCTTTGCCTTGGCGCGCGAGCCTTGCTATCGGCTCTGGGCAATGGCCAGTACCAACGACGACCTCCCGCCTTCCGAACCCGTTCCCGGCATGATCGATACCCCGTTCGACAGCGCGCTGTCCGAACGCTATCTCGTCTATGCGCTGTCGACGATCACCGCACGTTCGCTGCCCGACCTGCGCGACGGGCTGAAGCCCGTTCACCGCCGCCTGCTGTGGGCGATGCGCGCGATGCGGCTCGATCCGTCGCAGGGGTACAAGAAGTCGGCACGTGTCGTCGGCGACGTCATCGGCAAGTTCCACCCGCACGGAGACACAGCAGTCTATGACGCGATGGTCCGCCTCGCGCAGGACTTTTCGCTCCGCTATCCGCTCGTCGACGGTCAGGGCAATTTCGGCAATATCGACGGCGATAACGCGGCGGCATATCGTTACACCGAGGCGCGGCTGACGCGCGTCGCGATCGACCTGATGCAGGGCCTCGACGAGGGCACGGTCGATTTCCGTCCGACCTATAACGGCGAGGATGAAGAGCCCGAGATCATGCCGGGGCTGTTCCCGAACCTGCTTGCCAATGGCGCGAGCGGGATCGCGGTCGGCATGGCGACCAACATCCCGCCGCACAACGCCGCCGAGGTGATCAATGCCGCGCTGGTGCTGATCGAGAACCCGCGCGCCGAGCTTGGCGAACTGCTCGAACATGTCAAAGGCCCCGATTTCCCGACTGGCGGTATCGTCGTCGACAGCCCCGAGACAATCGCGCACGCCTATGAAACCGGGCGCGGCGGCTTCCGCGTCCGCGCGCGCTTTTCGACCGGCAAGCTGGGTGACGGTAGCTGGGAAGAGAGCGGGATTGAGAAACAATCGGGCGGTACCTGGCAGCTCGTCATCAGCGAAATTCCGTACGGGGTCGCCAAGGGCAAGCTGATCGAGCAAATCGCGCAGCTCATCGCCGACAAGAAATTGCCGATCCTTGAGGATGTCCGCGACGAAAGCGCCGAAGATCTGCGTATCGTGCTCGAACCCAAGAGCCGCAACGTCGACCCCGAGGTGCTGAAGGAAAGCCTGTTCCGGCTGACCGATCTCGAAAGCCGCTTTGCGCTCAATCTCAACGTGCTCGACGCGACGCGCACGCCGAAAGTGATGGGGCTGAAACAGCTGCTCACCGAATGGCTGCAGCACCAGATCATCGTCCTCGTCCGCCGCGCGCAGCACCGGATTGCCAAGATCGACGACCGGCTCGAACTGGTCGCGGGCTATATCATCGCCTTTTTGAACCTCGACCGGATCATCGAGATCATCCGCAACGAGGACGAACCGAAGCCGGTGATGATCGAAGAATTCATCCTGACCGACCGGCAGGCCGAGGCGATCCTCAACATGCGGCTGCGCAGCCTGCGCAAGCTCGAGGAAATGGAGCTGAAGCGCGAGCAGGCCGATCTGACCGCCGAGCGCGAGGAACTGGCGAAGCTGATCGAAAGCCCGGCGCGGCAGAAGACGCGGCTGCGCAAGGATCTCGAGAAGCTGCGCGACGTCTATGGGCTCGAAACCTTGCTCGGCGCGCGCCGGACGACGATTGCCGAGGCCGCCCCGACCCGCGAAATCCCGCTCGACGCGATGATCGAGAAGGAACCGGTGACGGTGATCCTGTCGAAGCGCGGCTGGATTCGGGCACAGCGCGGGCATGTCGCCGCTGACCAGTGGGCCGAGTTCAAGTTCAAGGAAGGCGACGAACTGCTGTTCGCCGCGCACGCGCAGACGACCGACAAGCTGCTGATCGCCGCAAGCGACGGGCGCTTCTTTACGGTCGGCGCCGACAAGCTGCCCGGCGGGCGCGGTTTCGGCGAGCCGCTGCGGCTGATGGTCGACATCGACCCCGAGGCGCGGATCGTCGCGATGATCCCGGCGACGGCGGAGGGCCGGCTGCTGCTCGCGTCGACCAGCGGCCACGGTTTTGTCGCCCAGATGGCCGAAGTCGTCGCCGAAACGCGCAAGGGCCGGGGCGTCGTCAATCTGAAGCCCAAGGCCGTGCTCGCCGTCGTCCGCCCTATCGCAGCGACCGACGACAGCGTTGCAGCGGTCGGCGAGAACCGCAAACTCGTCGTCTTCCCGCTTGCCGAAGTACCGGCGATGGCGCGGGGCCAGGGCGTGATGCTGCAACGCTATCGCGATGGGGGGCTGTCGGATGCGGTCAGCTTCGCCTTTGGCGACGGATTGAGCTGGGCGATGGGCGGCGATACCGGTCGCACGCGCACCGAAACCGACCTCGCGCCATGGCGCGTCGCGCGCGGCGCGGCGGGCCGGATGCCGCCGACCGGTTTTCCACGCAATAACCGCTTCGACTGACCGTATTTTGATGTTGCCGTAAATAGCTTCTTTACTCCCCGGCAACTACGCAATGGCCAATGGGGAAAGGTCGCTTAAAACCCGCTGTTATGCCTATTGATAGAACCGGTGAAGACCGGCCCTCTCTGTTTGTCGGATGGATCGATGCGTTGCCGGTCCCGGCGGCGCTTATCCGCCCGCTCGGCCGCGGCAATTTTCGCCTGCACGCCAGCAACGCGGCCTTCGACCGGCTGAAACTGTCGCCCGCAGGGGTCGACGCTCCGATTGAGCTGCTCCGCGCGATCGAGCGGGCGTCGCAGCACCCCGATGAAGCGCAGGAATTTTCCTGCCAACTGGGTGACGGACCCGCCGCGCGCGACCTGCGCGGATCGATCGGCCCGCTGCCCACCGAATCGGGCGACGACGACGGGTTGTTTCTGCTGACGCTAATCGACCGGACGCAGGAAATGATGACCGAGCGCAACCTGCGCCGCGAACTCGTCTCCGACAGCCTGACCGGCCTTCCCAACCGTGCCGGCTTCGAGGAGCTGGTCGAACAGCGCGCCATGGTCGAAGGCGGCGGCACCGACCATGCCATCCTGCTTCTCGATCTCGCGCGCTTTTCGCGCATCAACGAACATATCGGCCCGATGGCGGGCGACGAACTGATCATCACCGTCGCGCGGCGACTGAAATCGAGCCTGCGTAGCGGCGACATATTGGCGCGCACCGGCGGTGACGAATTCGCCATCTCGTCGCGCATTGCGGGCGGCCGCGCCGATGTGCGCGAGATGGCGCGGCGCATCCGCGGTTGCTTCGATCACCCCTTCCGGATCGGCGAATTGAAAGTCAGCGTCGACTGCGCACTCGGCTGTGCGATCCAACCCGCAGCTGACACCGATGTCGCCGATCAGATCAGGCATGCGCAGATCGCGCTGAAACGCGCGAAGCAAACCGACCGCATCGAAATCTACGAACCCGAAGCCGCGATGCTGTCCGACAACCGTTTCGGCCTCGAAACCGAGTTGCGTAATGCCATCGAGGAAGACCGGCTGCACCTCGCCTTCCAGCCGCTGATCGAGCTGTCGAGCGGCCGCGTCGCCGGGTTCGAAGCGCTCGCGCGCTGGGACAACAGCAGCGGCCATTCGGTCTCGCCCACCGAATTCATCCCGATCGCCGAGGATTCGGGATTGATCGTCCCGCTCGGCCAATGGGCCATCGGCAAGGCTGCCGCGGTGCTCGCTGAATGGGACCGGCAGAACGGCGGCGCGGTCGTCGACTGCTATTTTTCCGTCAACGTCTCGGCGATCCAGCTTCTGCGCGACGATATCGCCGGTGTCGTGCGCCAGGCGCTCGAAAAACAGGGCATCGGCGGCGAACGGCTGATGATCGAACTTACCGAAAGCGCCATCATCGGCGATCCCGACCTCGCGCTGTCGGTGCTCAGCGAGTTGAAGGCGCTTGATGCGCGCGTCGCGATGGACGATTTCGGTACCGGCTATTCGAACCTCGCCTATCTGCAGCGCCTGCCGATCGACGTGCTCAAGATTGATCGCAGTTTCGTCGAGCATATGGTCGACGACCGCGACAAGGTCGCGATCGTCCGCACGATCCAGAGCCTCGCCGAAGTCCTCGGCATGCGCACGACCGCGGAAGGGGTCGAGACCGCCGATCAGGCGCGGCTGCTGTCGGCGCTCGGATGCGATTTCGGACAGGGATTTCTGTTTGCGCGGCCAATGGAAAGCGCCGCTGCCCTGGATTATTGGCGTCAGTCGCTGGTGCGGCCGATCTTCTGATCAACAAGCTCGGCGACTCTGGCGGCGCCCGGAAAATCCTCGGCGACCCACGCGGCCTCGACAGCTTTCAGGATGCGCGCGACGTCGGGCCCTGCGGCAATCCCTCGTGCGACGATATCGCCACCCTTCACCGGTAGCGCCGGCACCTGCCAGTCCTCAAGATCGCGAGCCGCGACGGCATCGCCCGCCAGCAAGTGGACGTCGCGCGCGGCTTCGATGCCGACGGCGTGCGCAAGTTGTCGCGCCGGCCGCGCAATGTCACCGCGATGTCCGGCAAGCACCGCGAGATGCTTGCGCTGCCGGGTCGAGAGCCGCAGCCGGCTCGCCACTTGCTCGGCAATCGCGGCGTCGGCGGGAAGCAGCGCCGACAGGCGGCGCAGCGATGCCGGCGCCGCACCCGCCGCACGTTCATTGGCAAGCAACCGGTCGAACATCACCGCAAAGTCCGGATCGAGTTCGGGCAGCAGCACTTCGAAAATGCCATCCGTAGCCATCTGCACGGCGATCGCGCGCGGATCGGGCAGCGACAATATCTTGAGCAGCTCGTCGGCGATCCGTTCGCGCGACAGGCTTTTGAGCGACTGGCGCGCGGTCACCACTGCTGTATGGCTTGCGGCGTCGAGTTCGCCGCGGCCAAAGCGCGCCGCGAAGCGGTAGAAGCGCAGGATGCGCAGATGATCCTCTGCGATGCGCGTCGCGGCGTCGCCGATGAAGGCGATGCGTCCGGCATCGATGTCGGCGAGACCGCCGAACCAGTCGTCGATCAGCCCCGTCTCCGGATCGGCATACAGCGCGTTGATCGTGAAGTCGCGCCGCGCCGCATCATCGCGCCAGTCCTTGGCGAAAGCGATTGTCGCACGGCGTCCGTCGGTTTCGATATCGTGGCGTAGCGTCGTGATCTCGTAATGGTCGCCGCTCGCGATCGCGGTGACGGTGCCGTGCACGATGCCCGTCGGGATCACCTTGATGTCAGCCATTTCCAGCCGCCGTGTCACCTCCTGCGGCAGGAGCGGGGTCGCCAGATCGATGTCGGTCACGGGCAGGCCCAGCAAAGTGTCGCGGACAGCGCCGCCAACGATTTTCACGGCGCCGCCATTGCTGTTCAGTGCAGCAACGATCCGTCGCAAACCGGGGCGGTCGCGCCATTCAGCGGCAGGCAGCGCCATCACCGGTGCCACCCCGCGGGCAGACGCCGCGCCAGATTGATGATGATTCCCGCCGTCACACCCCAAATCCGCCGTCCCTGCCAGTCCATGTCGTAATAATGGCGATCATGCCCCTGCCAATTCGCATGCTGGCGCGCATAATTGTCGGGGTCGAACAGGATGTCGAGCGGCACTTCGAACCACTCGTCGACCTCGTCAGGATTGGGATCGAAGCGCAAATCGGGCGGAATGACCCCCAGAACCGGGGTGATGATATAGCCGCTGCCCGAACGGTAAGGCTCGGTCGCGCCCGCGACCATCACGTCGCGGCGATTGAGCCCGATCTCCTCTTCCGCCTCGCGGAGCGCGGCGTCCACCGCATCGCGATCACCCGGATCGATCTTGCCGCCGGGAAAGGCAACCTGCCCCGCGTGGCTGCGCAGCCATTGCGGCCGCTGGGTCAGGATGACGCCGGGGTCAGGCCGGTCGGTGAAGGCGATCAGCACCGCGGCATCGCGCAGGGTCGGCATGCCGAGATAGGTCTCGTCCTCGCCCGGATCGGGCAGCAGATTGTCGAGCGCGATACGCAGCTTTTCGGAGAGCATCAGGCGCCCACCAGCGGGAAGCGCGCGCCGTTCGACCAGATCGCGGGCGGCTCGGCGCCCTCGGCCAACGCCATTTCGACGATCTCGTAATAGAGCGCCCGGTCGATCCGCGCTTCGAGACCGCCCCCGATCTCCCCGCGGACGTGGAGGCGCGGGTCGGGATCGTCGGCATTCCTGCCAAAGCTCAGCGGGTGGTCGGCACCGGCCATGACCAGATCGTCGGTGCCAAGGCGGAAGACGAGCTTGCGCGCCGCGCCCACGCCTTCGCTCTTCATTTCGACCGCACGGAAGGGCGTATCTTCAACGGCGATCGTCAATTTTTCAGCGGGGGTGACAAGCACATGGCTCCCGTCGGGTTCGCGGCGCAGGATCGTCGAGAACAGCTTGACCATCGCCGGGCGGTTGATGCGCCCGCCTTCATGATACCAGCTACCGTCGCCGCGGATCTCCATCGCGCTGTCACCCGCATGCTCGGGATGCCATTGCTCGACGGGCGGAAGTTTATGCGCGGCGAGGAGTTCCGCCGCCTCGGTCAGCGAAAGCCGGGAAAATTCCTTGGGGAGCGAGGGAGCCGGGCTGACCATATATCTGACATAGGCGGCCGTACAGCCTGCGCAACCCCGCAAGGATCAGCGCGGCCCGATCATTCCCTGACCCGTCGGCAGTTCGTGTCCGTTCACTGCCCGGGCGAGCAAGCGGCGTTTCTCGAACGGACCGGGCAGGTCCCATGCTCCTGTCGCCTCGGCCTCGAAGCCGAAGAAGCGCCCATAATATTCGGGATCGCCGATCATCATGAGTGCGCTGTCGGCGCAGGTTTCGGCCGCTTCCAGCATATGAGCCATCAGCGCCCGGCCATGCCCGCCGCGCTGGGCGTCGGGACG
>NZ_DASWTD010000305.1:0-3015 GCF_036402335.1 Sphingopyxis sp.
GAACGGATCGAGGATCGCGGCAGCCAGATCACCTTCTCCGCGCTCGGGCAACAGGCACCGATCCATGCGAAAGAGATATGGGATCCCGATTTCGCGAAGCGCAAGATCATCCAGGCCGACCTGACGACCCGGCTCCCGGGCCTGTCGATCAACATGGGCGGCGCCACGTCGATCGACATCACGCGCGAAGGCGTCGACAAGGGTTACGGGCTGAAGAAACTTGCCGAGGCGAGCGGCTTCCCGCTCGACGCGATGCTGTTCATCGGCGACGCGATCTTCCCGGGGGGCAATGACTATCCGGCCAAACAGATCGGCCTCGACACCGTTCGCGTCCGCGACCCGCAAGAGACGCTTGCCGTCGTCTCCGCGATCATCGCCTGCCAGAGATAGGCCGGCGCGACCTTCGTCGGGCACCGGTCGGCCGCGGCAGGGCCGGCGGCATGGTCCGCGCCCGTCGGCCGCTGCGCGAGGCAAGCAATGATGGCGCCGGGATCAGGGATGCTCCAGCCGCGTCTCGACGCGAATGAGCGACACCGCGGAGCGCCGCGGCGGGGTCAGCATGAAGTGGACCGCCACCGCGATGTCCTCGGCGCGAAGCATCTTGTCCTCGTTGATGAGCTCGCGCTGCTTCTCGGGCGGGAACTCGGGATATTGGAAGTCGGCGCCGGTGAATCCGGGCTCGATCAGCCCGACCTTGATGTCTTCTTCGGAAAGTTCCTTGCGGAAGGAGGGCACAAAGCCCTGGATACCCGATTTGGCGGCCACATAGATCGAACCGCCCGCTCCTCTCGATACCGCCGACATCGATCCGATGAAGACGATGTCGCTCCCCGCTGACATCCTTCGGGCCGCTTCCTGCGCGCAGATGAGATAGGCAGTGAGGTCGGTGTCGAGCTGGTAGCGCGTTTCGCTCTCGCCACTGTCGGCGAGCGCTGCCGCAGGGATCGCAGCGTTGATAATCGCGATGTCGATCTCGCCGAGATAGGCGGCCGCTGCCTCGAAGAAGCGATCGACATCGTCGGCGATCGAGAGATCGACATTGATGCCGTCGCCCTCGCCCACCTCGTCGATGCGGCGCAGCGCATCGGCAAGATGCTCGGGGGTGCGCCCGCAGACGAAAACCCGCACGCCGTTGCTTGCCAGCAGGACGGCGATGGCACGCCCGATCCCCGTCGTGCCGCCGGTTATGATGGCGCGGCGACCGTCGAGACCGGGCTGCTGCGTATGCGCGTCCTGTTCGTCTATCATTCCGGGCTCCTTCCTGTCGCGCCGCGCGCGGGGCCCCGCCCTCCCCTCAGCGACGTCTGGAGACCGCCGAAGTTCCCGTCGGACGGGTTGAAGCGAGGCTGCGCCGCGCGAGCGGCCGGTCGCCATCGCGAAAATATTCGCCTGGCCTCACGCTCGCGGGCCCGACGCTCGTCGTGGCGGGCACCGGCGATGCATTCATCGGCCGAACAGCGGATTGTTCCGGGTCAGAACTTGCGATGAAAGCTGACCAGATCGGCGTCGGGATCGCCATAACCGCAAATCAGGCCGCGCAGCATCTGCGCCGCCATCATCGAGAAGGTGATCCCGTTTCCGCCATATCCCATCGCGGCATAGCAGTTCGGCATGCCGGGAATTCGACCGATGGTCGGAGTCCCGACCGGGCTGTCGCCGAAACTTCCGGCCCAGCTATACGCAGGTGCCGCGTCCACACCCGGCAACAGCGCAGCAAGCTTTCGCGACAGCGTCGCTGCCTTGTCGGGGAGCTTCGCGTCGCGGAGAGCCGCATCGGCTATTTCCTCATCCTCGCCGCCGCAGATGATTTCTCCGCGCGGGGTTGTCCGGATGTAGAGATAGGGGTCGGCGGCTTCCCATATCATCGCCGCGGTCGGCCAGATGGCGCGGGGCTGCGGGCGCGTCGCGATCGACCAGCTTGAGATGATCTTGTTCCCCTTGCGCGGGATGCCCTTCATCATCTCATAGCCCGTCGCCACGACGAGATGTTTGGCGCGGATGGCAGGTCCGTTATTGGAACGGAGCGTCACGACCGCCTCGGAGGGAGCGACGTCGCAAATATCGACCGGGGCGTAGAGCCGTGCACCGCGCGAAATCGCAACGTTCAGATAGCCCGCGGCGAGGCGGCGTGGATCGGCCGAATAATTGCCGTAGCCGATGATCGCATGCCGGCCCTTGATGCCGTAGCGATCCTCGACCTGTGCGGGTTTGAGCAATTCGATTTCAAATCCGGCCCGGCGCCGCGCCTCGGCTTCGCGCGCAAGCCCCGCCGCGTCGAGCACATTGCCGTCGAGATAGATCGAGCCGCGCGTCGCGCCATCGACATCGAGGCCGAGCCTTTCGGTCCGTTCGCGCAGCGCGTCGACCGACTGGCGCGAGCGGCGCCAGATGCGTTCGGCTTTGTCGCGACCGATCCGTTCGGCCAATCGATGGAGCGGCATGTCGATCTCATATTGCAACATAGCGGTCGAGGCCGCGGTCGACCCGTCCGTGGGGCCGCGGCGGTCGACGATGAGGACATCGAACCCCGCGTCGGACAACTGCTCTGCGATCAGCGCGCCCGATATTCCAGCGCCGACCACCACAATGTCGCACGCGACATCGCGGGTCAGCGGTTTTTCCTCGATGGACGGACGACGCCGTGCCGACCAGATCGACTGGCCGGTCCGGAGGTCGCGATGATGGGTCGCCGATGCGTGGCTCACCATGACGGGCGATCAGGCAAGATCGCGCACCTTGGTTTCGCGCGCCCAGTGGCGCCGCGTTCCAACGTCGGCGAACTTGTCGATGGCAACGACGCCGCCGTCCTTTTCGACTCCGGCCTTGTCGAGCAGCAACTGTGTCGCCTCGTCGTGCGCGATCGTCTTGCAATGGCCATAGGCGTCCATGAACCACTGGACCGCGGCTCCTTGCTTCGACAGCGCCTTGGCCTGGTCGTCGGTGAGGATCGATGCGACGGCGTCGAACAGCACCGAGGGCGATCCCGCGAGCTGGCCGTCGGCCTTGAGCGTGCCG
>NZ_DASWTD010000306.1:0-5012 GCF_036402335.1 Sphingopyxis sp.
CAGCGCCTCGGCGAGCGGCTGACCGGCGGTTACGCCCCAGTCATCCTGCCGCTCGCGCGCCCCCGCGGGCCCGGTCACCAGCGTCTGCGACAGCAGCGCCAGTAACAGAGCGAGCGAGCGCAGCGCCCGGTCGCCGGAATATCTCGTCTTCCCCATTTAGCTTGATCGACCCTGTGCAGAGACCATCGCCGAAATGGAGGCCAGTTGCGCCGCCAGCATTGCAGTTTGGTGACGGTCTGCCGCACGCGGCGGTAAACCGGGCGAAAAAACCATCAACCCGGAGCTCGCGTTCTGCGGATCACGTCACCGTTTGGACCTGACCGATGGTGATGAAGCGGTCGATAAATGCGATCCCGCCTGTCAGAAACGCACCGTCGCACTCACGCCATAGGTGCGCGGCGCATTATAGCTGCGGTTGCCGAAACCGAGCGCCCCGGTGTCGAGCCCCTGCACGACGTGCCGGTTGTCGGAGAGGTTCTTGCCCCACAGCGCGACCTCCCAGCGATCATCCGCCGCCCCGACGCCAACGCGCGCATCGAACAGCCAATAGCTCTCGCCCGCAATCACCGGATTGTTCGTCGCATCCTTGAAGACGCTGTCGCTGTAATGCGCGCTGCCGCTGATCGAGAGGTCGATCCCCGAGGTGACAGCGAATTTGTAGCGCGCGCGCCCGGTAAAGGTGAAGTCGGGCGCGTTGGGGAGCTTGTTGCCTGCCGGAATCATCCCCGCAGTCGTCGCAAAGGCGCCGAGCCGCGTGTCGAGCAAGCCGAGCCCCGCGAACAGGCTGAGCCCTTTCGCGGGCAACCATGTCAGGTCGAAATCGGCGCCATAGACACGCGCGCTGGCAATATTGCCGAGCTTCTGGATCGTGATCGGCCCGGAATCGACGCGGATGAAGGTCTGCACATCATCATAGTCGTAATAAAAGAGGCTGGCGTCGGCGAGCAGGGTCCGGTTCGCAAGTTCGGCGCGCGCGCCAATCTCATAGGCAGTCAGATCCTCGGGCCGATAGGGCGCAAGTTCACCGCTGCTCGTGGTGATGCCGCTGAAATAGCCGCCGCTCTTCCGCCCCCGCGCGACGCTCGCATAGATCAGGCCGTCGTCCGACGGCTTATATTCGAGCGCGATGCGCCCGGTCACATTGGTGTCCTTGATCCGGTCGTCGATGAAGCTCAGCTGCGCCGCCCCCGGAACCCCCGGCGCGCACAGCCCGGCAGGGATGCAAAGCAACGAAGCGCCGAGCGGATTGAGGTCAGTCGTCCCGCCGATATAGCGGCGCTTCTCGTGCGTCAGGCGCAGACCGGTCACCAGCGTCAGCCGGTCGGCGACATGCCAGTCGATATTGGCGAAGAGCGCCGCGGCGTCGGTCTTTTGCAGCGCATCGATCACCGTCTGCGTCGCGAACAGGTCGAGGTGATTGCCCGGGGTGAACACCGTCACCTTGTCGTGCGAGTAAAAACCCCCGACGATCCACTCGGCGATCCCCGTCTCTCCCGACAGATGCAGTTCCTGCGAGAATTGCTCGATCTTGTCGTTCTGCAAAAAATCGACCTGCCGCGCCGGAGTCGCGTCCGAATCGACGTCGAAGCCACGGTCCTGCCAGCGATAACCGCTGATCGAGGTCAGCTTGACCGCGCCCAGATCGGCCTCGACCTTCAGCGTCGCGTCCCAGCTGTCGATGTTATAAAAGGCATCGCGCGCCCAGTCGCCGAGGAAGGGATCGCCATCGGTATCGGTGTAGCCGAAGAAATCGGTGCATTGGCTGTTGTCGGGGCGCCCCGCGAGATAGGGCGCGCACGGTCCGCCGGTCAGCGGGTCGACCGCTCCGAAAAACTCGCCCTGCCCCAGCTCGGACCGAGACCGCAGCCCCTCGACCTTCAGATTGACGTCGATGTCGTTCGACGGCTGCCAGCGCAGTTGCAACCGCCCGGTCAATATGTCGCGCTCGCCGAGCGTCTCGCCGGGAAGCAGACGGCTTTTCCAATAGCCCCGGGCCTGTTGTACAGCGCGCGCCGACACGCGCGCGGCGAGTGTTTCGGAGAGCGGGACATTGACGAAGCCCTCGGCCTCGAACGCCCGGTAATTGCCATATCCGGCGGTCAGCGCCCCCGCGAAATCGCGACCAGGCCGCGCGGTGATGATATTGATCGCGCCGGCGGTCGAATTGCGGCCATAGAGCGTTCCCTGCGGCCCCTTCAGCACCTCAATCCGCTCAAGATCATAGATTTCGCTGCTCATCAGCGCGGTCGAGACAAGCGGAATCTCGTCAACATAGATCCCCGCCGACGGGCTGTTGGTGGCGCTGAAATCGTCGAGACCGATACCTCGGATCGTCACGACCGGGATCGCGCCGGGCACCTGCTCCTTGATGTCGACATTGGGCACGGCCTGCGCCAGATTCTCGATCTGGCTGATCCGCGCCTCGGCGATCGCTTCGGCCGACAGCGCCTCTATCGCGATGCCAACGTCGGTCAGTCGCTCGGCACGGCGCTGGGCGGTGACGACGATCGGCTCACCGCCGATGCTTTCCGCCGTCGCGGGTGCTTCCTGTGCGTGTACCGCCATCGGCGCGCACGCCGCCGAGACGAGCAGCAGGGCCGTCCCCGGCCGCGACAGCTTGCGTGAAATATCGCTCATCCTGTCCTCCCAACCGGGCTACCCGCCCGCCTTCCCATTCGTCGATCCGTCTCGCGCAGATTTAACAAATGAGTATACTTGCATCACGACATGCAAAATTGGACTTGTCAAGCGATTCTACATATGAGTATGTAAAAATTCGAAAGGGCAGAATCGACGATGAACGCGAAGCGGCGAACCGAACCCCACTTGCAACTGGTGCAAAAGCGCAGCCGGCGTGATCGCCTGCTCGACGAGGCGGCGCGCCAGCTCAACGCGCGGGGCATTTCGGGAACTTCGCTCGCCGACATCGCGTCGGGGCTCGGCCTGACGCGTGCGGCGCTCTATTATTACGCCGATGACCGGCAGGACCTGGTTTTCCAATGTTATCGCCGCGCTTGCGAAGCGCTCGGTCGAGACCTCGCAACGGCGGCGCAAGCCGAAGGAAGCGCCCTCGACCGGATCGCGATCTTCGTCACGCGGAGCCTCGATCCCGACCGTGTCGAGGAAGCCGTGCTCAGCGAGGTTGCCTATCTGGACGACGAGCAGCGCGCAACGATCGAAGCGCTCGCGGCAGGCAATCTCGCCCGGCTCGTCGACCTGATCGAGGCTGGCCGGCAGGATGGGGCGATCCGCCCGTGCGACGCGCAGATCGTTGCGCGCGCGCTCGTCGGCATCGTGTCGTGGGTGCCGCTCGCACCCCGCTGGAGCGGCGACGATCCCGTGACGATGCGCCCGCGCATCTGCGCCGCGGCGATCGATCTGATCCGCAACGGCATTTGCGCGACGCCACCTCCGCTCGGCGCGCTGCCATGGATCGACATCGCGGTGCTCCGCGGCGAGCGCGGCAACCCGTTCGACCGCGGCGACGCCGCGGCCGCGAAGCGCGAGGAGCTGCTGCGCACGGCGTCGCGCCTGTTCAACCGCAAGGGCATCGACGCGACGTCGCTCGACGAGATCGGCGCCGCGCTCGGCGCGACCAAGGGGGTCATCTATCATTATCTGACCGACAAGCCCGACCTCGTCGCGCAATGCTATCGCCGCGCCTTCGCGCTCGGCGACCGGGTAATCTCTGCGATCGAAGCCTTCGATGGCGACGGCTTCGCCCGCGCCGTGGCGGGCTTTCGCCTGCTCGTCGAAATGAATGCCCGTGCCGAATTTTCGCCGCTCGTCCCGCTCGCGGGGATCGACGCACTCGAGCCCGCGGCACGCGACGAGATCGTCGCGCTCGCGCGCCGGTCGGAGGATATTTTCCCGACCTATGTCGCGGCCGGCATCGCCGACGGCACGATCCGCGCCGTCGACGTGACGGGGATCGCGGTCGCGCTCGCGGGCGCCTTCGGGTGGATTCCCAAATGGTTCGATGGCGAGGACGATATGATGGTGAACCGCATTTCCGACGAATTCGCCGCGCTTTACGCCCACGGGCTGAGCGCGCCCTGATGCCACCGCCGATCGAGGGCCGTGTCGCGCCGGGTTTCGAGCCGGTTGCCGACGCCTTTGCCGAGAATTTTGGGCGCGTCGGTCCGTATGCCGAAATCGGCGCCTCGCTTGCCGTCTATCGCCGCGGCGAATGCGTGGTAGATCTGTGGGGCGGTCATGCCGACCGGGCAGCAACCCGGCCTTGGCAGCAAGACACGCTGGTCAACCTCTGGTCGACGACCAAGGCGGCGGCCGCCTTCTGCATCGCGCTGCTCGTCGAGCGCGGCCGGCTCGATTACGACGACCGTGTCGCCGCCTGTTGGCCCGCCTTTGCTGCGGCGGGAAAACAGGCGACGACGGTCGCGCATCTGCTGTCGCATCAGGCCGGGCTTCCCGGCTTTGCCGAACCGACGTCGATCGACGATCTGTTCGACCATGATCGCTGCGCCGCGCGACTGGCGGGGCAGGCAGCCTTGTGGACGCCGGGGACCGCCAACGGCTATCATGCCGTGACCTACGGCTTTCTCGCCTCCGAACTGGTGCGCCGCGTCGATGGCCGCACGCTTGGCCGTTTCCTCGCCGACGAACTTGCCGGGCCGCTCGGTGCCGATTTTTACATCGGCGTCGATTCCGGGATGGAATCACGTATTGCCGAGCTCGTTCCGCCCGACCGGCCGGCGGACATGAGCGCGATCGAGATGAACGCAGCGATGATGCTCGCGCTCGGCAGCCCGGCAATGGATCCGCACCGCGCGAACGCACGCGACTGGCGCACCGCCGAGCTTCCCGCGTTGAACGGCCATGGGTCGGCGCAGGGCATTGCAAGGCTCTATGCCGCGATGCTCGATCCCGCGGGTCCCTGTTCGCCCGCCACCATGAGGCGAATGACCGCGATCGCAGCCGACCGTGACGACCTCGTCCTCGGCTTCAACCCTGGGTGGGGCATGGGCGTCGCGCACAATGGCACGGGCATG
>NZ_DASWTD010000307.1:0-8624 GCF_036402335.1 Sphingopyxis sp.
TCCCGGTCGTTTCCTGACACTCCAGATCAACCCTCTCCCGCCCGATCGACCATATCCATGAAATCGCGCGCGATGTTGCGTTCGCCCTCGTCCTTGAACGCGACGTCGAGGTCGGGCGCGACGCCGAGCATGTACATCAGTGCCCACAGCGCGAAGCGGCGGCCGGGGTTGGTCTCCAACCCGAAATCGACGCGCATGCGTTCGGTGCCCGCGGCGTGTGCCTCGGGGTGGATTGCGTCCAAGTCGGCGGTGCCGAAATAGCGGCGGAGTTGGTCGTCGAAATCCATGACGTCCTTTTGGCCCGTTCGCGCCGCTTGGCAAGCTCGCGCGGCAAAATCGGGCGATCCGAAGACCCGCCCGGTTGTCTTTGCCCAAGCGCCCCGATAGGGCGGCGTCCGTGAAGACCAGCATCGAGATCGGAACCGACGGCACGGGGCAGGCTGTGCGCATCGACGTGCAGGAACTGCTCGCGACGCGGCTGCTCGTGCAGGGTAATTCGGGGTCGGGCAAGTCGCACCTTCTCCGCCGCATCCTCGAGGAAAGCGCCGAACTGGTGCAGCAGATCGTCATCGATCCCGAGGGCGATTTCGTCACGCTCGCCGATGCGTACAGCCATGTCGTGATCAACGGCGGCGACTATAACGAGCGCGAGATCGCGGCGATGGGCGCGCGCATCCGCGAGCATCGCGCCTCGATCATCCTCAGCCTCGAATCGCTCGATATCGAGGCGCAGATGACCTGCGCGGCGGCGTTCCTCAACGCGCTGTTCGATGCGCCGCGCGAGCATTGGTTTCCCGCGCTGGTCGTGGTCGACGAGGCGCAGATGTTCGCGCCAAGCGTCGCGGGCGACGTCGCCGACAACGTTCGCCGCGCGAGTCTCGGCGCGATGACCAACCTGATGTGCCGCGGGCGCAAGCGCGGCCTTGCGGGGGCGATCGCGACGCAGCGGCTGGCGAAGCTTGCGAAGAATGTCGCGGCCGAGGCGAGCAACTTCCTGATGGGGCGCACCTTCCTCGATATCGACATGGCGCGCGCCGCCGATTTGCTCGGCATGGAGCGGCGGCAGGCCGAGACGATCCGCGATTTGGAGCGCGGGCATTTCCTCGGGCTCGGCCCCGCGATCTCGCGGCGGCCGATCGCGGTGCGCATCGGCGCAACGCAGACCTCGACGCGGCTGGGCACGCACGGGCTGATGCCGCTGCCGTCGGCAGGGGGTGAGGATATGCGTTCGATGCTCTTCACCGAACTGGAAGCGCCCGCCCAGCCGCGCTTCTTTGCGCCCGAACCCGAACCGGTCGCGGCGAGCGAAGTGCTGGAGCGGATCGCAGCGAGCGAGCCGCTGCATGAGGATGCCGATGCCCCGCCCGTGCTCGATATCCTCGAAGCGGTCGAGGAAGCCGAACAGGGCGACGCGGTGGTGATCGATACGCTGCAGGAGATGCTCTCCGACCCAGATTGCGCCTTCCAGCCCGAATCCTTCCTCTATCAGGATTTTTCGGTGCGCTGCCGGATGCAGAAGCTGAAGAAGGTGCCGCTCGACCTCGCCGCCTTCCGCCGCCGCTTCGCGCTCGCCAAAGGGGGTGTGTTCGATCCGTCCGAGCCGCGCTGGCGCAAGGCGCTCATCGTCGCCGACCGGCTGCCGCATGACATGTTCGCGCCCTTCCTGCAGATCGCGCGCGCCGCGATGGACGGCGAGCCCTGCCCCGACGACGAGATCCTCGGCCGCGCTTATGGCAGCCGATCGCCGGGGCGCATCCGCCGCCTCGTCGACTATATGGAAAAGCAGGGGGTGATCGTCGTGCGCGCCGATTTCGGCGGGCGGCGCTCGATCGGCATCCCCGAACTCGGGCTCAGCACCGAGGCCGAGTAGCTAACCCTTCCGGAAGAGCGCCTCGGCGGCGGCTTTCTGGCTGGTCGCAGCGCTGCGGTGCGCCTTGACGCGCTCGATCTCGGCCTCGAGCGCGACAATGCGCTCGTCGAGCTCGTCCACCGATAGCGGATCGAGCGGTTGCTTGATCAGTGCCGCGAGCACATCGTCGCGGCGGCGGGGAAGGTCGTCATCGTCCATGGCGTATCCTCTCTCGCTGGCCCCTGTGCCGAAAAGGCGCGCGACTGTTGACCCGTGTCGCCGCACTGTCAATAAGGCGGGGCAGGGGGTGGGGGAAATGACGGGACCAGTGGGGGAATTAGCAGCGTGACCAGCGTGCCAACAGACATGACCGCCATCGCCATCAGCGCGCCGGGCGGGCCCGAAGTATTGCAACCGGCGACGCGGCCGGTGCCGGAGCCCGCGGCGGGCGAAGTGCTGATCCGGGTCGCCGCCGCCGGGGTGAACCGCCCCGACGTGCTGCAGCGCATGGGTTTCTACCCGCCGCCGCCGGGCGCGTCGGACCTGCCGGGGCTGGAGATCGCGGGGACGATCGTCGCGGTCGGGCCGGGCGGCGATCCCGAGCTTCTGGGGCAGGCGGTGTGCGCGCTCGTCGCCGGCGGCGGCTACGCCGAATATTGCGCCGCGCCCGCGGGAAGCTGCCTGCCGGTGCCGAAGGGCTTTTCGATGGCCGAGGCGGCGGCGCTGCCCGAGACGGTCTTCACCGTCTGGCATAACCTGTTCGAGCGTGGCTATGTGCGCGACGGCGAGACGGTGCTTGTCCATGGCGGCACCAGCGGTATCGGTACCACCGCGATCGGGCTCTGCAAGCTGTTCGGCATCCGGATCGTCGTGACGTGCGGCAGCGCCGACAAATGCGCCGCGGCGACGGCGCTCGGCGCCGATCTCGCGGTCGATTATTCGAGCGAGGACTATGTCGAGGCGGTGAAGGCCTTCACCGGCGGCAAGGGTGTCGATGTCGTGCTCGACATGGTCGGCGGCGACTATCTGCCGCGCAATCTTGAATGCCTCGCCGAGGACGGCCGCCACGTCACGATCGCGTTCCAGCGCGGCGCGAAGGTCGAGTTCGACATCGCCGACGTGATGCGCCGCCGGCTGACGCTGACCGGCTCGACGCTCCGCGCGCGCAGCGTCGATTTCAAGGCCGTGCTGGCGGACGAAATCCACCGCACGCTCTGGCCGCGGCTGGCGGAGGGCGGATGGAAGCCCGCGATGGACCGGACCTTCCCGCTCGCCGAGGCGAGTGCCGCGCATGCGCGGATGCAGGCGGGCGAACATGTCGGGAAGATCGTGCTGACGGTGGAATAGGCGGGAACGTTACACCATTTCAAAGGTTAACGGGATAACAGGGGCTAACATCAGGAGACTTCCGACGATGAAACCCCGTCTGGATTTGCGTACCCTTTTCCTTTCCGCAACCACCATTGCTCTCGCGCTTTCCGCCTGCTCTTCGCAGCCTGCGGAAGAGAAGGCGTCCGCGGGCCCGGGCGGCGCGGCCGAGGTTGTGACGGCCGATACGGCACCCCCCGCGATCAAGCCCGTCGACATCCCGACGCGCGGCGGCGACGGTTCGCCGATCGAGTTGACCGCCCTCTCCGAAGCCGATGTCGGCGGCGCAAGGCTCGACGGCGAACTCGGATGCAGTTTCGCCGCCAGCGCGGCGGCGCAGCCGCTCCTGCTCGCCAAGGGCAATGTCGCATCGCAGGATCCGGCGCGCGGAATCGTCAAGGTCGGCGACACGATCGAGACGGTGTCGGCCAATGGCGGCTTCGATGCCATGGCGAAGGGTACGAAATTCTTTGGCAAGGGACTGCAGCTTCGCGTCGCGCTGACCGGACCCGCGCAGGGCGGCGGCGAATCGCCGCCGCGGCCAGCGACGCTGACCGCCGACCGCGCCGACGGCGCGCAGCGCGTCTTCGCGGGGCTTTGGCAGTGCGGCCCCTGAGGACCGGCGCGCCCGCTTGCGGATGCGGACTTGTCGCAGCATAGAGGCGCCGCTGGATGTGGGGGCAGCGGCGAAACAAGACAATGGGGGCTTCGATGGGCGATGTGCCGATTCTTCACGAATATGCGGCAAGCGGGAATTGCTACAAGATCCGGCTGACCGCAGCGCTGCTCGGTACGCCGATCGAGCGGCGCGAATATGATATCATGGCGGGCGAGACGCGGACGGCGGAATTCCTGGCGAACGTCAACGCCAACGGCCGCATCCCGGTGCTGCAGGTCGGCGACCGTTTCCTGCCCGAAAGCAACGCCGCCTGTTTCTGGCTCGCCGATGGCACGCACCTCGTCCCCTATGACCGGTTCGAGCGCGCCGACATGCTGCACTGGATGTTCTTCGAACAATATAATCACGAGCCCAACGTCGCGACCTTGCGCTTCTGGATGAAGTGGATCGGCGAAGCCAATCTGAGCGACGCACAGCGGCTGCAACTGCCGCTGAAGCAGGCGGCGGGGGCGGCGGCGCTCAAGCTGATGGACGAACATCTGTCGGCGCACGACTGGCTCGCGGGGCACGACCTCTCGCTCGCCGACATCGCGCTCTATGCCTATACGCATGTGGCAGAGGACAGCGGGCGGTTCGCGCTCGCCGATTATCCTGCCGTGCAGAGCTGGATCGTCCGGGTCGAGGCAGAGCCGGGGTTCGTGGCGATGGGGGCGTAGGCGCGAACGTCGGCTAACCGACCGAGAACTGCGCTATCTTTCTTCGTCACCCCGGACCCGATCCGGGGCCTCACGCCACCCCGTGATACCACCACACCCCGTCGCGGTCCTCGCGCCGGACGCGGCCTTCGACCTCCAGTCGTTTCAGATGCGCGAGCGCCTCGCCGGTCGCGAGGCCCTGATTATGCTCGCCGATCGGACGGTTGAAGAGCAAGGGGAAGCTGTCGACCGCGCGCATGGGCGTCTTCGCCGCAGCTTCGGCGAGATTGTAGAGCCGCATGCGATGCTCGTCGCGGAGCGCCATCAGGCGCACGTGCAGCCCCTTGAACGGCTCGCCATGCGCGGGACAGGTGACGACGTCGGCGGGGACGACGTTGAGCAACTTGTCGATCGACGCCAGCCATTCGCCGAGCGGATCGGCGTCGGGTTCGGTGATGTTGACCGAGACGTTCGAGCTGATCCGCGGCAGCACCTGGTCGCCCGACACCAGCACACCCTCTTTCTCGTTCCACAGGCACGCATGTTCGGGGCTGTGCCCCGACCCGGTGACGACGCGCCACTGGTGCGCGCCCATGTCGAGCCGCTCGCCATCCTCGATCCGCACATAGGAGCGCGGCAAGGTGAAGATCATGCGCTGGAACATGTTCCAGCCGCGCGAGCGCTGCGTCTCGATCGCCGCCTCGTCCCAGCCCGCCGCGCGCGACTGGGTCAGCACCTCATCGGGCGCGGTGTCGGAGGAATCGGCGACGATCGCACGCGCGGTCAGCATCTCGCCGCGCGTCATCCACAGCTTCACATCCTGTTTCTTCGCGATCCAGCCCGCGAGGCCGATATGGTCGGGGTGGAGGTGCGTGCCGATAACGCGCGTGACGCGCTTGTCCCTGAGCGCCCCGGCATAGAGCGCCTTCCACGCATCCGAACACATCGTCAGGCAGATGCCGGTATCGACCACCGCGACGCCATCATGATCGTCGAGCAGCCAGCTGTTGATATGGCCGAGCGACCCCGGCATCGGGATGCGCGCCCAACTGATCCCGTTCGCGATGCGGATCGTCTCGCCCGGACCTGGCGCGGCGTCGCCCCACGGATAGGTCAGGCCCGCATGGCTCGTCGCGGTAAAGCTGTCGTCCTGCGTCAACGAGGCATCCGGCGAGCCGCTGGCCGCCGGAATATTGTCCTCGTCCGCTCCTGCCATGGCTCAGGCTTCGCTGTCGGTTTCGGCCTCTTCGGCGGCGCGTGCTTCGGCCGCCGCAGTGCGCTCGGCGCGCAGCTCTTCGAGCAGCGCCTCACGGTCGCCTTCGAAACGGCTGTCCTCGGGCGCCTTGATGCCGGCCTTCTTCGCCGCCTTGGCGACGAGCGCGTCGAGTTCGCGCTGCGAGCAGAGGCCGAGCGTCACCGGATCCTTGGGTACGATGTTCGCGCTGTTCCAGTGGCTGCGGTCGCGGATCGCGCCGATCGTGTTGCGCGTCGTACCGATCAGCTTGCCGATCGCGCCGTCCGACACTTCGGGGTGGTTCTTCAGGATCCACGCGATGCCGTCGGGCTTGTCCTGGCGCTTGCTGACCGGGGTGTAGCGCGGGCCGCGGGTGCGGCGGATCGTGTCCTGCGCCTGCTTGCTCATCTTGAGCTTGTAATTGGGGTCCTTCTGACCCTTCTCGATCTCTTCCATCGACAGTTCGTGCGCGCGGACGGGGTCGCGGCCGGTATATTTGGTCGCGGCGGTCTCGTCGGCGATCGCCTGGACCTCGAGGATGTGGATGCCGCAATATTCGGCAATCTGGGCAAAGGTGAGGCCGGTGTTGTCGACCAGCCAGGCGGCGGTCGCGTGCGGCATCAGCGGTGTGGCATCGGCGTTGGCCATGACGAAAGCTCTCCAAGCGGAAATAATAAGGGCCGCCCCTCGCGGGGCGGCCGTTCGGCGGTCGATGTAGACCTGTTTGGCCGATGGAGCAAGTGCGGGGATTTCCTGCGTGAGCCTATGGGCGGTGAGCTGTCGTCGACGCGCCCGCCCCTCGCCATCCCGGGCTTGACTAGAGATCCGCCTTTCCTTCGAGAAGGCAGGCCCCGGATCAAGTCGGGAGGTGACGAAAAAGGACCGGGCAGCTCACGGCCGGAAAGCCGCCGCTTCTAATCCCGCCGCTGCATGATCCAGCTGAAGGCCATCGCGTTGAAGATCGTGTAGAGGCCGTAGAGCATCAGCGCGGTGAACCAGTTCTGCACCGCGATTGCCATCGCGCCGACCAGCAGCAGAAACTCGAAGATATAGGTGATATGCGGTCCGGCCTTGTCGGCGAGCGGTTTCACCATCTGCCGGATCAACGGGTCGTCGCTCTCCATGAAGGCGCGGTGCATCGCGAAATTGCCGACCCCGGCGCAGAAAATGGCGATGATTGCGATCAGCATAGGTTTGCGATGGGGCAGGCGGGGTGGAAATGCCAGCAACTTTCGGGTTATAGGGATAGCCGGACGCGCTCTGGCCGCGCCGACGATCGAACGAACCCGGCTTCTGCCCCCAGAGAAGGACGTCATCGGTGACATCAATCCCCCGCTTTGCGGCACTCAGCCTGTTCGCCTTGGCCGCCCAGTCGGCAGAGGCGTCGCAGGAGCCGGTGAACCCGCCGCAGCCCAATCCCGTGCTCGCCGACCCGGTGCTCGCCAATCCGTTTCCCATGGAGGTCGTTCCGCTCCATCCCATGTTGCCCGACGACGTGCGCGACATGATCGACGCCGCGATGGCAAGCGGCGAGGATGCCGATGTCGAAGCGGTGGTCAAAGTTGCCCGACTGGCCAATCCCTACAGCGCTCGCGAAATCGACGCGCTGCTGGCGGAGTACCGGAACAGGCACGCGCCGCCGGTTCCGCCCGACCCGGTGCGCGATATGCTGGTGGCCGCGATGGCGAGCGGCAAGGATGCCGACGTCGAGGCGGTGGCAAAGCTGGCGAAGGCAGCCAACCCCGAGAGAGCGTCGGAGATCGAGGCGCGGGTCGTCGCCTATCGCGCCGAACGAAAGCGGCTGAAGGACGAAGCGGTGGCGGCCGAGCGTGCGAGGCTGGCGGCCTCGAAATTCTGGCAAAACTGGAAAGGCGAGGGGCAGATCGGCGCATCGCAGAGCAGCGGCAACACCGAATCCGTCGGGCTGAGCGCCGGCGTCGCGATCGCGCGCAAGGGGATCGACTGGACGCACAAGTTTCGCGCGCAGGCCGATTACCAGCGGACCAACGGCAAGACGTCGATCGAACGCTATCTGGCCGAGATCGAGCCCCAATACCGGATCAACGACCGCACCTTTGCCTTTGGCCTCGGTCGCTGGGAGCATGACCGGATACTCGGATACGACACGCGCTGGAACCTGTCGGGCGGGCTTGGATATAGGGTGATCGACAACAAGAAGATGACGCTCAGCCTGAAGGGCGGCCCCGCGTTTCGCCAGACCGATTTCGTCAATGGCGGTGCGGATACCGAATTGACCGCGCTGGCAGGTCTCGATTTCGGCTGGCAGATGTCGCCGACGATACGGCTGACGCAGGTGGCCTCGACGATCATCGGCGAGGCCAACGGCTCGACGAGTTCGCAAACCGCGCTCAACGCCAAGCTGACCGGCGCGCTGTCGGCGCGCATCGCCTATTCGGCGCAGATCGACACCAGCCCGCCGCCGGGGATCGAAAGCGTCGATACCCAGACGCGCTTTACGCTGGTGTACGGTTTCTAGTCGAACGCATCGGCGCCGCCGATCTGCTCGCCGTCGGCAAGCAGGCCGACGCCGGGGACATGGTTGAATTCGACGCGGATGCCGTCGGGGTCCTCGAACAGCACCGAATAATAGCCGGGCGCCCATGGTTCTTCCTGCGGCGGGTGGACGATATGGATGTCGTCGCGCGCCGCGAGGAAGGCGTGGGCCCTGTCGATCGCGGCGCGATCGCGCATGCGGAAACAGGCATGATGAAGCCCGGGCGCACCCTGGTCGAAGCGCTTGCCGGCATTTTCCGGGCTGCCCGTGCGGATGCCGATCGCGGTGCGGCCGCCGACGCCGTAGAGCATATATTCGCTGTCGAGCACGATCTTGAGATCGAG
>NZ_DASWTD010000308.1:0-3511 GCF_036402335.1 Sphingopyxis sp.
TCGATCAGGCGTTCGGGCACAATGCGATGTTCTATGTCGATCAGGTCACGAAGCAGTCGAAACGCTTCCTCGTCGGCCCGCTGGGCAGCGAGATCACGGGACTGGCCTATACGCCCGACCTCAAGACCTTCTTCGTCAATATCCAGCATCCGACGGGTAACTGGCCGGTTGCGGGCGAAGAGCCGCGCTCGTCGACGATCGTCGTGCGCCGCACCGACAGCCAGCCGGTCGGCAACTGACCGAAGGTGTCGCCCGCTCCCTGGCCGGGAGCGGGCGGCGACCTTAGACGAACTTCATATCGCCGAAAATCCAGCGCCACGGCGCGCCGGTTTCACCCAATATATCGCGCACGATCATCGGGAAGGCCGCCTCGGCGCGGACGTCGTTCGACATGATCAGCACGCAGCGCTGGCTCTTTTCGAGGCAGACCAACGTGTTGCCCGTCGAATCATTGTGCCCGCCGCGGAAGAAGGCGGGACCCTGCGATCCGGTGAAGGTGATCAAACCCACGCTCGATGCGACGCCCACCGGCTGCTCCGGCGCGGGCGCGTCCCCTCCCAGTGTCGGGAATTGCGAACGCGAGCGGATTTGAAGGCTTGGCTGCAGCAGTTCGGCACGCGCTTTCTTCGAAAGCCCCTCCCCCGACACCAAAGCCGCCGCGAAATTGGCGAGGTCGGTGATCGTCGTATCCATCGACCCCGCAACGCGAACGCGGCCCCGCTCGTCGTGGGGTACCGCCTTGCCGTCGAGTTCCCAGCCGTCGGCCAGATTGGCCGCGAAATCGGGGCGCCAGACGAGGCTGCTGTTCGGCATCTTCAGCGGGTCGAAGACGAGCCGCTGGACCTCCTTGCCCGTATCGAGGCCGAGCCCCTGATCAAGACCGAACTGAAGGAGCATGATCCCCTCGCCCGAATAGCCGTAACGGCTGCCCGGATCGAAATGGATACGCAGCTTTCCATCAGGTTCGAGGAAATGGAAATTGGCAAAACCGGTACTGTGGTTCAGCACCATGCGCGGGGTGATCGTCCGCCAGCGTTCGTCCCCCGCAAGATCGCCCCAATTGCCATAGGCATCGAGATTACCGTAATCGGGCAGCGGCTTCGCGAGCATGCCCGCGATCGGCTTGTCGAGATCGACTTTGCCCTCGTCGACGAGGCACAGCACCGAATAGGCGAAGACCGCCTTGGTCAGCGACGCGCCGTACATGATCGTCTGCGGCGTCAGCGGATCGCCCTTGGCATTGCGCTCACCGAACGCCTGCACCGACACGACCTTGCCGCTGTCGATCGTCGCGATGGCAAGGCCCCGCGCGCCGGTGGCGGCCATCGCCTTTTGCGCAGTTCTGGCGATCGATTCCTTGTCAGGCATTGGCTTGGCCATCACCGGTGCGGCCCACAGCAGCGGCAGAATCCAGGCCAGTTTCGCAGCACGCATCGCGACCTCCCGACGGATCAAGACACCGAAACTGTTATATCATAGCAACACACCACGCAAGGCCCTGCGGTCAGGGCACTTTTCTTTGCGGCGGCGGAGGCGGCGAACCGTCGCGCGTCTGCGACATCAACGTCACGCACATCGTCCGGTGCACCGGATGCCGGCCGCATGCTATGCCCGCATAGCGATGTGTCGGGCGCAGCAGGCTGTGGCGGTGGCCGCGGTCGGGGACGCCGTCGTCGATCAAAAGCTGGTCGACCACGCCCGCGGGGGTGTGATGGCCATAGGTAATGACTTCATTGACATAGGGGCCGCCCCCGCGGGCCTTCATCCGCTCGCCCGGCCCGCGCCCCTTCGTATAATGGCCGACAGCGCCTGATCGCGACTGGACCGCGACATGATCGGCTGCCGCGCGCGCCAGCGCATCGCTCCATTCCAGTTCGGGCAGCGGCTTTTCGCGCCGCAGGTCACGGATCGCCTCGTCGACCGCCGCGACGCCCTCGCGCGTCATGATATCGATCTCGCTATCGTCGTCGCTGACCAGCAGCTTGCCTTCGAAGCGCGGGCGATAGTCGCGCAGATATTCGGCATAGGCCGCGGGATCGCTGCGGAAGCGGTTGAGCTCGACGAAAACGCCTTCCTCGAACCGGCTCGGCGCTGCAACTGCGGCGGTGACGCCAAGAGTCAACAAGATGCCGACGGCAAGAAAGAGGCGGGATTTCGTCATGGCTGGAGCGATAAAGGCGCAAGTCTGAACCGGGCGCAACCGCAAAGCGCCGCGGCAAAGACTGGCGTCCGCGGCGACTTGACGCTAGGGGCGCTGCAACAGCGGCGCCTCGCTCAACGGCGCGCCAGACTTCACGGAGTTTTTATGGGTTTCAAATGCGGGATCGTCGGCCTGCCCAACGTCGGCAAGTCCACCCTTTTCAACGCGCTGACCGAAACCGCGGCGGCGCAGGCGGCGAACTATCCTTTCTGCACGATCGAGCCGAACATCGGCAACGTTGCGGTCCCGGACGCGCGGCTCGAAAAGCTGGCGGCGATCGCGAGCAGCAAGAAGATCATCGCGACCCAGCTCGCTTTCGTCGACATCGCCGGCCTGGTGCGCGGTGCGTCGAAGGGCGAAGGCCTCGGCAACCAGTTCCTCGGCAATATCCGCGAAGTCGACGCGATCGTCCATGTGCTGCGCTGCTTCGAGGATGACGACATCCAGCATGTCGAGAACAAGGTCGACCCGGTCGCCGACGCCGAGACGGTCGAAACCGAGCTGCTGCTCGCCGACCTCGAAAGCCTCGAGAAGCGCGTCCCCGCCTTCGCCAAGAAAGCGGCACAGGGCGACAAGGAAGCGAAGATCGCCGCGTCGGTGCTCGGCCAGGCGCTCGACCTGCTTCGCGAAGGCAAGCCTGCGCGGCTCGTCGAACCCAAGGACGACGAGGAGGCCCGCGTCCTGCGCACCGCGCAGCTCCTGACCTCGAAACCCGTCCTCTATGTCTGCAACGTCGACGAGGGCAGCGCCGCGAACGGCAACGCTCTTTCGGAAAAGGTCTTCGCCAAAGCGGCCGCCGAGGGTGCGCAGGCGGTGGTCGTCTCCGCCGCGATCGAGAGCGAGCTGGTGACGATGGACATGGCCGACCGGCTCGAGTTCCTCGAAGAGATGGGCCTCCACGAAACCGGCCTCGCACGCGTCATCCGCGCGGGTTACGAGCTGCTCCACCTGATCACCTTCTTCACCGTCGGGCCGCAGGAAGCGCGCGCGTGGACCGTCCACACGGGCGCCACCGCCCCCGAAGCCGCCGGCGAAATCCACAGCGATTTCCAGAAGGGCTTCATCCGCGCCGAAACGATCGCATATGACGATTATGTCGCGCTGGGCGGCGAAGCGCGCGCGAGAGAAGCGGGCAAACTGCGCGCCGAAGGCAAGGCCTATGTCGTCCACGACGGCGACGTGATGCACTTCCTGCACAGCTGATACGGCGGGCATCGTTGCGCGGCCGACTGATCGCCATACGGGGAGCACCAGCGCTACGATTCGATGTGTTCGGGTCCGTCTGCGATACGTGAAGCGAACTCGCTGAAC
>NZ_DASWTD010000309.1:0-9824 GCF_036402335.1 Sphingopyxis sp.
CAACCTGGCGTCGTCGAGGTCGATCTCGCGCGTGCCGGGATCGATCACCACGTTCTCAAGGATCGTCCCGAAGCGCTTGGTGGTCGCGTAGATCTCCGGCTCGGCCTCGGGCGAGAGGCGGATCATCTTGGCATAGCAGCCGCCCTCGAAATTGAAGACCGCGGTGTCCGACCAGCCATGCTCGTCGTCACCGATCAGCGTGCGCGAGGCGTCGGCCGAGAGCGTCGTCTTGCCGGTGCCGCTGAGGCCAAAGAAGACCGCGGTGTCGCCGTCCGGACCGATGTTCGCCGAGCAATGCATCGGCATCACCCCCTTCACGGGGAGGAGATAGTTCAGGATGCCGAACACCGACTTCTTCATCTCTCCAGCATATTGCGTGCCGCCGATCAGCACGAGCTTCTCGGCGAAATTGACCGCGACGACAGTCTCGGTGCGCGTGCCGTGCTTCGCCGGGTCGGCGCGGAAGCTCGGCAGATCGATGATCGTATATTCGGCCGCGAACGCCGCCAGTTCCGCCACGGTCGGGCGGCAGAGAAGTGTGCGGATGAACTGGCTGTGCCAGGCGAATTCGGTGACGACTTGCACCGCGACGCGGTGTTCGGGCTGCGAACCGCCGAACAGCTGCTGGCGGAACAGCCGCGGGCGCGCGGCGAGGTGCGCGAAGAAGTCGGCCTTCAAAGCCGCGAAATGATCGGGGGTCATCGGGACGTTGGTCTTGCCCCACCAGATAGTATCGCGCGTCTCGTCGTCCTGGACGATGAACTTGTCCTTGGCGCTGCGGCCGGTGTGCTTGCCGGTTTCGACGACAAGCGGGCCGTCCTTGGCGAGCAGGCCTTCGCCGTGGCGGATGGCATCTTCGATCAGCGCCGACGTGCCCCAGTTTTCCGCAACATCCGCCTGCGTTTCCACGCTGCTGTTGCCGATCACAACCTTGGTCATTTGCCTTCGCCTTTCCTTGTCCGGCGGTGTCTCTGCATACCTATGCAATGCTTAGCGCACTAATGGGTTGGCCCGCATATACATGGGTGCCGACGTGGCCGCCGATTCCGTAAATCCCGGCCGCGTTAGCGAGGATGGTGGTTGAGGTCAAAAGATTCTCGCGGCGCCGCGCGGCCATCCGTGGCAGTTGTCGGTCGGGATCGGATCGGCTAGCTCTGCCCCAGGGTCAGGACCCTGAAGCCTCGCCAACGGAAAGAGCATGACGGCAACCATCGCGCTGGTCGACGACGACCGCAACATCCTGCAATCCCTGTCCATCGCGCTGCAGGCCGAGGGATTCGTGACCCGCGTCTATTCGGATGGCGAGGCGGCGCTGAAGCCGCTGATCGACAATCCGCCCGACCTTGCGGTCTTCGATATCAAGATGCCGCGAATGGACGGGCTCGAGCTGCTGCGCCGGCTGCGCGAGAAGAGCCAGCTTCCCGTCATCTTCCTGACCAGCAAGGACGACGAGATCGACGAGGCGCTGGGCCTCGCGATGGGTGCCGACGACTATATCGCCAAGCCCTTTTCGCAGCGTCTGGTCATTGCGCGTATCCGCGCCATCCTGCGCCGCGTCGAACTGAATCGCAATGCGCCGAGCGAGGATGACGAGCCCGTCGCCGAACCGATCACGCGCGGGCGGCTGCAAATGGACCCCGCGCGCCACAAGGTCAGCTGGGACGGCAGGGACGTCACGCTGACCGTCACCGAATTCCTGATCCTCGAAACGCTCGCGGCGCGGCCCGGCATCGTGCGCAGCCGCAACCAGCTAATGGACGCCGCCTATCAGGAAGACGTCTATATCGACGACCGGACGATCGACAGCCACATCAAGCGGCTGCGCCGCAAGTTCCGCGAGGTCGATCCCGAATTCGACGCGATCGCCACCCTTTACGGGGCGGGTTACCGCTTTGCCGACGATGCCTGACGCCTCAGGATCCGCCGCGCTCAAGCCCGACGCGAGCATCGCCGAGCAGGAGGAATCGCCGCTCGTCTGGTCGGCGCGCTGGTCGCTGACGACGCGCATCCTCGCGGTCAACATCCTCGCGGTCGCGTTGCTCGCGGGCGGCTTCTATTATCTCGACACCTATCGCAGCCGCCTCGTCGACACGCGCATCGAGGTGATGAAGGACCAGCTAGCGATGTTCGACAATGCGCTGGAGGCCGCGCGGCCCGACCAGCGCGCGCAACTGATCAACGAATTTACCGCCGCGACCGAATCGCGGCTGCGCTTCTACGCCGCCGACGGGACGCGCATCTCCGACAGCTTCGAGACCGGACCGCCCACCTATACGCTCCGCGATCCCGACCTGCAGCCATGGAAGCGCGATGCCGCGCGCGCGATGGACCGCGGCATCGACTGGATCGTGGGCGCGCCGAGCTATCCCGACTTTTCCGAACCCCGGGCGGACGTCGCGCGCGCCTGGCCCGAAGTCGTCGAAGCGCAGACCGGCGACATCGCGACGAGCCGCTTCCGCTATGCCCCCGAGCGGACGCCCCTGCTCAGCGCGGCGCGCGTCGTCGACCTCGAGGAACCGCAGACCGTGCTGATGACGCTCAATGCGCGCGACATCACACGCACGGTGCGCGCCGAACGCTTCCGTATCGCGGTGGTCGTTTTCGTGGTGCTGCTCGCCTCGGTGCTGCTTTCGCTGTTTCTCGCGCGCACCATCGTGCGGCCGCTGCGCCGGCTGGCGCGCGCCGCGGTGCGCGTCCGGCTGGGACGCGCGCGCGAAGTCGTCGTGCCGCGCCTGCCGAGTCGCCGCGACGAGATCGGCACGCTCGCGCGCGCGCTGTCCGACATGACGCAGGCGCTTCGCGAACGCATCGACGCCGGCGAACATTTCGCCGCCGACGTGACGCACGAGCTCAAGAACCCGATCGCCTCGGTCCGCTCGGCGATCGAGGGGCTCGGCCGCGTCAAGAGCGACGAGCAGCGCGCGCAACTGCTCGCGATCGCCGACGAGGATGTTCGCCGGCTCGACCGGCTGGTGAACGACATCAGCGAGGCAAGCCGCGTCGACGCGCAGCTATCCCGAACGCTTTTCGAACCGATCGACGTCGGCATCATGATCGAATCGATGCTCGCATCGCGCGCGGCCCGCGTCGATGCCGACGCGCCGCAGCCGCGCGTCGCCTTTGCCCGCCCGCGCAAGGGCACGACGACGGTGATGGGCGACGGCCACCGGCTCGAACGCGCGATCGACAATGTGATCGACAATGCAATCAGCTTTTCGCCCCCCACCGGCCTCGTCTGCATCTCGGCGACCCGTCTCGGCGACGAGGTGCATGTGAAGGTCGACGACGACGGTCCCGGCATCGAGCCCGCGCAGCGCGACGCCATTTTCCGCCGCTTTCACAGCGAACGCCCGGCGGGCGAGGCCTTCGGACGCCACAGCGGCCTCGGCCTCGCGATCGCCCGGACGATCGTTGAGGGGCATAGCGGTACGATCAACGCCAAGGATCGCGACGACGGCAAGCAAGGCGGCAGCCTGCTGATCACCCTGCCGGCGCGCGAAGGCGGGACAGAATCGGGCTGACGGCCGCGTCCTATCGCCTTGCGGCACCGCTTCGTCGCCGGTAAGCGTGCGTCCATGCTTCCGAGCCGGACCAGACCCGATATCGTCAATATCCATGCGAGCTGCGTCGCGGCGGGCAGCCGGGGCATCCTGCTGCTCGGTCTGTCGGGGCAGGGAAAATCGGACCTTGCGTTGCGCCTGATCGATCGCGGCGCGCGGCTCGTCGCCGACGACCGCTGCGACATCTGGTTCGACCGCGGCCGATTATGGTGCCGTCCGCCCGCCGAACTCGCCGGCAAGATCGAAGTGCGCGGCCTCGGCATCGTCGAACAGCGCTGGACCGCACCGGTGCCGCTGGCGCTCGCGGTGCGCCTTGCCGAGCGCTATGAACGCATGCCGTCCGAACGGCAGGCCGAAACCGTTGCCGGCCATGCCTTGCCCGCACTCATGCTCTCGGCGTTCGAAGCCTCCGCCCCGATCAAGATTCTGCTCGCGCTCGACCGGCTGGCCGGTGCCGAATGAGATACCGCCCATGACCGGCGCCGCCGAACCCCGCCTGCTGCTGGTGACCGGCCTGTCCGGCGCGGGCAAATCGACCGTGCTCAAGGTGCTCGAGGATCTGGGCTGGGAGGTGGTCGACAACCTGCCGCTCGCCTTGCTCGAAGCCTTGATCGCGGCGCCGGCGAAGGGCAGCGACGCAACGCGTCCGCTCGCGGTCGGGATCGACAGCCGCAGCCGCGGGTTCAAACCCGCACGGCTGGTGAAACAGATCAAGTTGCTTCGCGAAAGTGGCGGACGCGACGTCCAGACCTTGTTCATCGACTGCGCGGGTGCCGAGCTCGAGCGGCGCTTTTCGGAAACGCGGCGACGTCACCCGCTCGCCGAGGATCGCCCTGCCGCCGACGGTATCGCGCGCGAACGCGAGATGATGGAATCGCTCCGCCGCTGGGCGGAGCATGTCATCGACACAACCAACTACAGCAGCAACGACCTGCAACAGGAAGTGCGCCAGCGCTTCGCCGACGTCTGGCAGAACGAGCCCGTGCTCAACGTCATGAGCTTCGGCTTTGCGCGCGGGCTGCCGCGCAACGCCGACCTGGTGTTCGACATGCGCTATTTGCGCAATCCGCACTGGGACGCGAAGCTGCGCCCCGGCACCGGGCTCGATGCTGCGGTTTCGGCCTATATCGTCGCCGATCCCGCCTATGAGGCGACCGTCGCGCAGATCGAGGCGCTGCTGATCGCCTTGCTGCCGCGTTACCGGGCCGAGGGCAAAAGCTATGTGACGATCGCCTTCGGCTGCACCGGCGGCCGCCACCGGTCGGTGCATGTCGCCGAACGCGTGGCAAAGCGCCTCCGCGAAGCGGGTCATAATCCGACGGTCATTCACCGCAATCTTGACTCTGCCCCGCAAGATGGGCTTGAGGGCAAGCCCCCGCCCACGGCTGCCACGCCCGGCGGCAATATATAAGGGTCGACGACTGCATGCCGAACGATAAGGCTCTGCCGCTTCTGGGAATGGTGCTCGTCACGCACGGCCGCCTTGCCGAGGAAATGGTGCGTGCGATGGAGCATGTCGTCGGGCCCCAGCGCGCGGTCGCGACCGTGTGCATCGGCCCCAACGACAATATGGAGATGCGCCGCCGCGAAATCGCCGACGCGATTCGCAAGGTCGACGAAGGCCGCGGCGTCGTCATGCTGACCGACCTGTTCGGCGGCACGCCGTCGAACCTCGCGATCAGCCTGCTCGAATCGGGCCGCACCGAAGTGATCGCGGGGGTCAATTTGCCTATGCTGATCCGTCTCGAAAGTGCGCGCAAGACGATGGAACTTCGCGCCGCGGTGATCGCGGCCAAGGAAGCCGGCCAGAAATATATCTCGGTCGCGTCGGAAATGCTGGGAGTCGGCCCTTGAGCGAAAATTCCGAAACCGTCGAAATCACCAACCAGCGCGGACTGCACGCGCGCGCGAGCGCCAAGTTCGTAACCTTCGTCAGCCGCCTGCCCGAAACGGTGTCGGTCGAGGTCGAAAAGGGCGGATCGCGCGTCAACGGCACCTCGATCATGGGATTGATGATGCTGGGCGCCGCAAAGGGCGATTCGATCACGATCCACACAAAGGGCGACGGCGCCGACGCCGCGTTGCTGAAACTCGTCGGGCTGGTCAAGGACAGCTTCGGCGAGGATTGACGGCATGCGCCGTTCGACCATCGAGAGCCTGTCGAACCCGCTGGTCAAGCGGATGCGGCTGCTGCGCGAGAAACGCCATCGCCGCGCCGAGGGCCTGTTCCTCGCCGAAGGGCTCCGCATCGCGACCGAGGCGCGCGAGGCGGGCGTGCTGCCACAGTGGCTGTTCCTCGGCCCCGACGGCGACGCGCACCCGCTGGCACAGGCGCTGGTCGCCGATACGATGAAGGCGGGCGGCGAGGTCGTCGACACGACCCCGGCGATCCTTTCGAAACTGTCGGGCAAGGACAATTCGCAGACCGTCGTCGGCATCTATGCCGAGCCCCGGGCGACGCTCGCCGAGCTCGACCGCGACGCGGCGCCGATCTGGCTCGTCGCCGAGCGGCTGCGCGATCCGGGCAATCTCGGCACGATGCTGCGCACTGGCGATGCGGTCGGCGCGGGCGGGCTGATCCTCCTGGGCGAATCGACCGACCCCTATGCGGTCGAGGCGGTGCGCGCGAGCATGGGGGCGATCTTCACGCAAAAGCTCGTCGTAGCGCATTGGGACGAGTTCCTGCCCTGGCTGCGGCAGGGTCCAGGCCAGCTCGTCGCGACCTGGCTCGGCGACGATACGCTGGATTATCAGGCGGTGCGCTATGCCGCGCCGACCTTCATCCTCACCGGCAATGAATCGCAGGGCATGCCGCCCGAATATGCCGCCGCCGCCGACGTGCGCGTCAAGATGCCGATGATGGGCAAGGCCGACAGCCTCAACGCCGCGGTGGCGACCGCGGTGATGGCGTATGAGGTGTTGAACCAGCGGCGCAGCTGAGCACAAGGCGGCGTTTCGGTTAAGCCCGCCGCCAGCTTCATGCTATTAGGCAACCTCCTCACCCGTTCGCATCGAGCGAAGTCGAGATGCCCCTCGGCGCGGCGCGATGTCGATGGGTGTCTCGACTTCGCTCGACACGAACGGAACACAGGAGTTTCCAGATGCTCAAGCCCGCTCCCATGCTCGCCCTTTTCTTGGCGCTGGCCGCCTGCGCGCCCGTTGCCGAATCGCCGCCGCAAGGTCCCGGCGAACAGCCCGCCGCCTATATGGCGCTCGGCACCGAGCCCGGCTGGACGCTCGAGATCACCGACGCGCGGCTCAACTATGCCGGCGATTATGGCGAGACCAGGATCATGGTGCCGAACCCCGGCGCCGAGCCGAGCACCACGGGCAAACGCTATGTCACCGACCGATTGACCGTCGACGTCACCCACGGCGCGTGCAGCGACGGGATGAGCGACCGGCGCTATCGTGACACGGTGACCGTGACCGCCGACGGCAAGAGCGTGAAGGGATGCGGCGGCGCCATCCTGCCGCCCGCCGAGCTTGCGGGCACCAGCTGGACCTTCGCGTCGATCGGCGGCGTTGATGTCGCGGCCGACCGGCCGACTTCGCTGATATTCGACGGGACGCGGCTCAGCGGCAGCGCCGGCTGTAACCGTTTTTCGGGCAGCTATGCCGTCGAGGGCCGCAGGTTGACCGCAGGACCGCTGATGGCGACCGAGATGGCCTGTCCGGGTGCCGGCATGACGCAGGAGAATGCATTCTTCGCGCTGATGCGCGGCCCGGTCGGCCTGAGCTTTCCGACCGACGGGACGCTGGTTCTGACGGCAAGCGATGGGAAAACCGCTGTGTTGCGGCGGTCGATCTGAGCCCTCGTCTGCTTTGGGGTGGGGAGCGGCGGCGGCCGGTGCAGCAATCTCCAAAGGTCAGTAAAGGTCAGCCTTGTGTGCGGCCCGATTTGACCTTGCGGAGTGCGGGAAGCGACCAGCCGTGACTGCTTGGCACAAACTGGCCAGCAACCGTTTTATGCACCAGATGAAAGAGCCGCGATAAAGGCTGGCATAGCCGGATATTGTAGGAAAGGCTTATTTGCAGGCGTCCGATTGGGGTGGTTAGCTGTCCCTTGTGTACCCCGGCGAAAGCCGGGGTCCATGGCGTCAGAAGGCTAGCATTGCGCGATTACGCTCTGGGCCCCGGCTTTCGCCGGGGTGCACATCTCTATCGGCAGCTTCCGGCCGAAACCCGCCCTCAGCCGACCGATGCAATCGCCGGGAATCGACGTGCTGTCACTCTCCCGCGTCGTTGACCGCCGCGGGTGCCGACGCCAGCTTCGCCAGCGGCCGCGCCGCCTGTTCGGCGACGGGCAGCGAAGGAATTTCCTTGTCGCCGGTTTCGATATCGAGCGCCTCGAAGCGTTTCGCCTGCGTCAGCACCTGCGATTCGAAGCTGCCGACGAACGCGTTATACGCCCCCGTCGCCTGATCGAGATTGCGCCCGACCTTGGCGATGTGCGAACCCATCACCGACATGCGCGCGTAGAGTTCCTTGCCCAGCGCCGCGATCTCGCGCGCCTGATTGGCCAGCTTTTCCTGCCGCCACACCGCCGCGACGGTGCGCGCGATCGCGATGAGGTTGGTCGGGGTCGCGAGCAGCACCTTGCGCTCGAACGCATAGTCCCAGAGGCCTGCATCCTGATCGAGCGCGGCGGCGAGGAAATGCTCGCCCGGCACGAACATCACGACGAAATCGGGGGTGTCGTCGAACTGGTTCCAATAGGCCTTGGCGCCGAGCGTGTTCACATGCGCCTTCATCGCCGCGGCGTGGGCAGCGAGGTGCGCCGCCTTCTCGCGCTCGTCGACCGCACCGAACGCGTCCTGATAGGCGTTCAAGGACACTTTGGCGTCGATCACGAGATTCTGCCCGCCGGGCACGCGCACGACGACGTCGGGACGCAACCTTCCGCCATCGCCCTCGACGCTCACCTCGGTCTGGAAGTCGGCATGTTCGGAAAGCCCGCAGCTTTCGAGCACGTTGCGAAGCTGTTGCTCGCCCCAGCGTCCGCGCGCCTTCGGCGCGTTGCGCAGCGCGTTGACGAGCTTCGCCGCCTCGCTCGACACGCGCTCCGTACCCTCGCGCATCGCCGCGATCTGGCCGTGAAGCAGGCCGAAGGCGTCGCGCCGTTCGGCCTCGACTTTCGCTACCGCCGCCTCGTATTTCTCGAGCCGGTCATGGACCGGGTTCAGCAACGCCTTCAGATTCTGCCCCGCGGTCGCTTCGCTTTCCTTGAAGCGCGCTTCGGCGCGGTCGAGGAACGCCTTTTGCGCACCGTCGAGCATCGCCTGTCCGACTTCGCGGAACTGCGCGGTCAGCGTGGCCTGCGCGTCCCTGAGCTGCGCGATCTGCGCGTCATGCGCCTCGTCACGCGCCTTCTGCTCGCTAAGCAAGGCGGCGAGCTGGATATCGGCCGATTTGCGCGCCTCGGCCTCGGTCGCAAGATCGGTGACCGCGCTCTTGAACCGCTCCGCTAGCCCGTCGCGTTCGGCCTTGAGCGCACCCGATTGGCGGCCGGCGAAAAGCCAGCCGATCAGGCCACCGACGGCGAGGGCAACAAGGGCGACAACAAGCGATGTTCCATCCATCCGGGGAACATAGGACGAACGCCGCCGGTCTGGCTAGTCGGTAATTCCGGTCAGAGCAGATAGATGATGACGTAGCGGACGACCAGCGCGGCGAGGATCGCGATGCTCCAGCGGCGATCCTTGACCCACATGGCGGCGACCATCAGCGCAACCAGCACGATGGTCATGACCCACGCGAGCGGCCGCGCCAGAGCCGCCGCCAGATCGGGCTGCGACGCATAATAGGCCAGCTGCGCGCCAAGCAGCACCAGCAGCAGCCCGAGAACGATCCGCCGGACGCGGAAATAATGAACGTCGAGATTCGCGAACCCTTCGGGATGCGAGGGGAAGACAAGACGCGCGGCAAGGAAATAGACGCTGGCGAAAGCCGCTACAGCGAGCAGGGCAGTACTCGACACGGCAATGTCGCCGCGCGCGATCCATGCCGCGCTCCAGAACGAGAGCAGGTCGAGCATCACGAAGATCGCAAGCAGCGGGGTCAGCCACCCGATCGCAAAGGTTTCGCGCTCGGCCTCGGCGGCAAAACGCACCTCGATCGCGCGGCCGAGCCCACCGAGAAGCTCGACCATCGAGAGGCCAAGCAGCAGGCTGTAGAGCGCAAAGACGAATTCGAAATCATCCACCAAGGCCCCATAGGATGGACAGGCTTTGTCAGGCTAGCCCCAAATGACCGGTACGCCCC
>NZ_DASWTD010000310.1:0-7194 GCF_036402335.1 Sphingopyxis sp.
CGAGAAGGCGAGCGCGTCGGCAACCATCGCGACGGTGAGCGCAACCATCATGATCTCGTGCCCCAGGGGCAGGTCGGCGACTGGAATGGCCAGGCTCGCGAGCACCAGCATCGCGATCACCGCCTGTATGATCTTCAGAAACGCCGCGCTCAGCATTCGCTCGAAAAGACGCGGACGTCGCGACATGACCGCGCGATAGGGAATGACATATTTGACGTTGAAAAGCAGCGACACCACCTGCCCCACTTGCGCGACGATCTGGAAGAAGTGGGCAACCTTAGGAAAGGCGAAGGCAACGGCGATACGCGGCGCCTGCCGATGTATCGCCAGGAGGAAGGAACTGCTCAGAAAGACCGCGTTGGTCCGGATCGCTTGCCAGCCGGTCGGCGAGAGACTCGGCCGCAGGTGCGTCGAGAAGAAAAAATTGACCAGCGTAATGACGGCGATCGACATTGACGCGATGAAAAAGGAATGGAGATAGTCGGCACCGAGATTGTAGCAGGCAACCGGAACCAACAGCCATATCGACCGGACCGACTGTGCAATGAACCAGCGGCTATACTTTTTCTGAAATTCGTAAAAGCGCGTCAGTTCGTCCGAGAATTTCTCGATCACGAACATCGACAGGGTGATCGCGACCAATTCCAGGCTCACGCCCTTCCAAATCAGGATCAGCGACAAGAAAAGAACGGCGACGCTGATGACGCTGATGTAGAGCAGGCCCGAGACATAGGATCGTTCGAGGGCGCGAAGATTCGGCGTGTTCGGCGTCGCGACCATATATTGCGAATGCACCGGAACCGACGAAGCGGTTAGCGCCAACGCCGCGATCGGGATCGCGAAGATCATGATGTTGCCGCCAGGCACGAAGAGCGCCTCGGCCGCCATCGCCGCCGGACGCAACATCAGAACGGCGGCTCGCTGGACGAGAAGCGAAATCATCGGAATGGCTGCTTTCGCCGGTCAGTGCGCACGCCGCGCGTATTCGGTCCCCGGACTCGAAGCCTGTGCGGGATCGAGACCGGCCGACGCAAAGAAGCGCCGCGTCCCGTCGCCATCGTAGAACGTGTAAAGCGTAACCGCATAGCGCGCGCCGTCAACGATAGGCTTTCCGCCGTGGATACAGCGGGTGTTGCAGATCAGCCGAGTTCCCGCCGGTCCTGTCACGCTGGTCAGCGGATCCGCGACCTTGTCAAAGCGATAGACCCCCAGCGGATATTTATGACGCTGCCGGACAAGGTCCCGGTGCGATCCCCGAACGAACTGAAAAGGCCCGTTTTCTTCGCCAACGTCGGAAAGATACCAGATCGATTTTACCTGGTGCGAGAAGGGCGAGTCCCGATGCAATCCACCGCCCGACCCCAAATTGTCCGCTTTGGGCGTAATGCGGTTGGCCATCAGCGTCCAGGACCGCACGCGCCGCCCGACATAGGCTTCGACATTGCGGATATTCTCGGGAATATGGAAATAGTCGATCAGGTCGTCGATATAGGCTTCCAAGCCGAAAATGCGCATATCGGCGCCAACCTTGTCCTGCCAGACGCGGCCTGGCGCGCCTCCGGCGAGCAGATCGTCGATGCGCGACCGCAGCGTCGCGCAAACCTCGGTCGGCAGAGCGTTCGGCTCGACACGGGCGGTTTCGATCGCGAGATCGCTGAAATCGCCGCGATTGCCCATCGTCCGCTGTATCAGATCGGCGGCGGTGACCTTCATATAGTCCATGGGGCGGGCCATCGCTGTACTCCTTAAATCTTCATGCCGACGGCGGCGGCCGTAACGGCTGTATTGGCGGCCACGTCGACGCTCATGGTTCGCCCCACGACCGCATCGAGCAGCTTGGGCGGAAGGCCGAAGCCCGGGCGCACGCTGCGGACCGCATCGGGCGTGACCACATCTCCCGCTTTCAGCGGCTTCACGAAATAGAGCGAGCGACGGAATTGAGCATTGCCGATCTCGCTCGACTTGCGGCCATAGTCGACCCTGCCCAGCGCGGACCATGCTGTACGGACCCCCTCGCACAAGTCGACGAGATCCTTGGGCTCGAGCGAAAAACTGTCGTCGGGCCCGCCTCCGCTGCGATCGAGCGTAAAATGCTTTTCGAAGAGCGACGCTCCCAGGGCCACGCTGGTGATCGCACTCACATTGTCCAGCGTATGATCCGAAAGGCCGATGACAACGCCGAAGCGCTGCGCCATATCGGCAAGGGTTCGCAAATTATAGTCCCCCGCCGGTGCCGGATACCCGCTCACGCAATGCAGAACTGCAAGTTCCTTGCAGCCACCGTCGCGCGCGGCCGCGATCGCCTCCGCTATCTCCTCGTCGTTCGCCATGCCCGTCGAGATGATCATCGGCTTGCCCGTCCCCGCGACATAGCGGATGAGCGGCAGATCGACCGCTTCGAACGACGCGATCTTATAGGCCGGCGCGCCCATATCCTCGAGCAGGTCGACCGCGCTGTTGTCGAACGGGCTGCTGAAAATCGTAATTCCGACGTCGCGCGCATGATCGAACAACGGCTTGTGCCACTCCCACGGCATATGGGCGCGCTCATAGAGCTCGTACAGCGTCTCGCCGTCCCACAGCCCTCCGCTGATCCGGAAATCTTCGGCATCGCTGTCGAGGGTGATCGTGTCGGCCGTGTAGGTCTGCATCTTGACCGCATCCGCACCGGCCCGCTTGGCCTCGGCGATGATTCGACGCGCAGTATCGAGGCTGCCGTTATGATTGGCCGACATCTCCGCGATGACATAGGGGGGCTGATCGACGCCGATCACCCTGCCCGCGATTGTTAAGGTCGGTCCCGTCATAGGTCGTCTTCCTCTTTTGCTGCGGCTGAAAGTTCCTGCGCCAGCAGGCCAAAGCATATTACATCGAGATAATTGGCACCGTCAAAATGCTGGTCGCGCAATACGCCTTCCTGACGGAAACCAAGACGCTGGTGAAAGGCGATCGACCGGTCGTTGTTCGCGATCGCCTGCCCGCACAGCTTGTGCGCATGCCGCTCCCCGAACACATGATCGAGTGTCGCGGCGCCAAGGCGCATACCGCTTCCCCGCGGAGCTCCGGGAACCAGGAAGAAGCCCCATTCGGCAATTCCGCCAGCATGCACGCCCGACAGGTTCACGAAGCCCAGATCCACCCCGCCCGCTTCATATATGAGCAGGTGCCGGCCCGGCTCGGCAAGGCAGCGGGTGAACCAGCGGCAATGCTCCTCCCATTCGATCTCGCGGCTGGTGAACATGAATCGGCGGACGTCCGGATGGTTGCGCCACGAAAGAAGTTCGCGCAGATCCTCCTCGCCCACCGGCCGCAGGCGACCGCCGGCTGTCTTTTCATGCGGCGATGCCATCGACAACTCCCATCGCATTCATGACACGCTCGACCCCGCGTCCGTCGACGAGGGCCGCGGCACACCGCGACATTTCGGCGAGCCGTGCGCCATCGCGGAGGAAAGCCGTGAGCTCGGTTTCGATCGTCCGGTCGTTCGACGCCATTTCTATGGTAGCGGCGGCCCCTGCCGCAACCAGGGCGTCGGCCACAACGCGCTGATTGTCCGCAAGAATCCACATCATCGTCGGCAGACCAAGACAGCAACGCTCCCACGCGGTGCTTCCCGCCGCACCGATCGCGGCGTCCGCCTCGGACATCAATCGCGCCATGTCCTGGCTGTGCTCAATCACCCGGGTTGGCATGGGCATCGCCGCGGCCTGGTTCGCAACCGCCTCTCGCCATGGGGCGGTCGGCCCCAGCACGACGACAATCTCCATATCGTCAGGCAGGCCGCCGCGGGCAAGCGCGGCCAGCGTGCGTCCGGTGAGATTTCCCTGATCGACCCCGCCCAAAGCGATCAGGAGCGTCGCCGGCGACGACTCCCGGCGGCGCGCGCGCGCTTCGGCACGATAACGGGCGAATTCGGGACGCAGCAGCGCATAGGCCGAGCCCGCCAATATCACAGTATCTTCGGGTACCCGATGCTCATAACTCTGCGGCGATCGACCGAGATTTTGATCGAGCAGCACATCGCAATCATGGTTGCGATCCGCCAGATCGTCGACGACCATGATCTTCTCGGCGAAGGGACGAAGTGTCCTTTCCCAAGTGATATCGAGTCCATAATGATCGACGATCAGCCAGTCCGGCCGCTTTGCGCGCGCCAGGTCGGCGACCGCCGCCGCATCGTCCGCCTGGTTGCCGCCGAGCCACGCCGAATGCGCAAGCGCGCCGGCTTCGGACCGGCCCATCGGCAGCAGGTGCACCGCATATCCGCGCGACCGAATGATTTCTGCGAAATGCCCGGGATGCTCGCGACATACGAAATCGATCTGGCCACCGGCCGATCGCAGTCCGTCGGCGAGCGTCAGGCAGCGCATGACATGACCGATACCCATTTCCAGCGACGCGTCGGCACGAATTAGGATGTTCATCCCATGGGGATGGCTCGCGGTCATTTTCGACCCGCCAGACGCGCACGGATCAACGGCATGGCGCTGGAAAGCAGCACGCTCATCACATCTCCTGCCTCGCAAGCGCGCCGAACAGAAGCTCGGCGCGCTCCCAATCCTCCTGTGTGTCGATGTCCTGGACCCGATGGCGCGGGACGATGACCGGGAGCGTCGCCTCTCCCAGGATAGGGCGAAGCTCCGTCCAGGCTTGCGCGCGTCCCCAATAGAATTGTCCGGCGTCGTGGAAGCGTTCATCAAGGTCCTGCGAGCGAGTGAGGTAGGCCGACGGATCGATCATTTGCAGCCGGCCGTCGCGGATCCGGCATGCCCGTTGGATCGGGAACGGGAAGCTCGTCACCGAGACGGCGAAATCGGCCTCACTGCCGACCAGGCGATCGAAGCCGTCGGCGATCAGTTCGGGCGTCACGAAGGGCGCCGTCGCATAGAGGCAGCAGCAATGATCGATCGCCATGCCGCTTTGCTGATGCCACTGCACCGCATGCTGCACGACCACGCCGGTCGGCGCGACGTCGTTGGAGAGATCGGCCGGACGCATAAACGGAACCTCCGCGCCGAACCCCTTGGCCACTTCCGCGATCTCGGCATCGTCCGTCGACACGATGACCCGGTCGAAGCGACCGCTCGCGAGCGCCGCTTCGATCGACCAGCCGATGATCGGCTTGCCATGAAAGGGACGGATATTCTTGCGCGGGATGCGCTTGCTCCCTCCCCGCGCCGGAATGACGGCAAGTTTCACGTCAATATCTCGTGCAGCGCCGCCGAAACGCGATCCTGCTGCGCGTCGGTCAGCGCGTAGAACATCGGGATGCTGATGGCTTCCCGGTAATAGGCTTCGGCTTCGGGATATTCGGCCGGGTCATAACCGAAAGCCTGGTAAAAGGGCTGCCGATAAATCGGGATATAGTGGAGGTTGACGAGAATACCCGCCTCGCGCAGCGCATCGAATACCGCGCGATGGCTTTTTCCGATCCGTTCAAGCTGCAGGCGAATGACATAGAGGTGCAGACCCGACCGGCCATCCGCATGTTGCCAGGGCAGCGTGATCGGCAGATCGGCAAGCAATGCGTCATAGCGCGTCGCCAGCGCGTGCCGGCGATCGATGAATTCGGCGAGCCGCGTCATCTGCGACACCCCGAGCGCCGCCTGGACGTCGGTCATGCGATAGTTGAAGCCCAGTTCGACCTGCTCATAATACCAGGGGCCATCGGGACTGTGCACCATTTGTGCGGGATCGCGTGTAATCCCGTGCGTCCGGAGCAGCGCAAGCCGCCGCGCGAGTTCGGGATTATTGGTCAGCGCCATTCCGCCTTCGGCGGTCGTGATGATCTTCACCGGATGAAAGCTGAAAATGGTGATATCACTGTAGCGACCGCTTCCGATCGGCTCGCCCTTGTAGCTTCCTCCGATCGCGTGCGACGCATCCTCGATCAGTGCGAAGCCGTAACGACCTGCCAGCGAATGAAGCCGCTCCATGTCGCACGGCTGGCCGCAAAGATGCACTGCGACCACGATCTTCGGCAGCCGGCCTTCGGCTTTCGCGCGCTCGAGCTTGGCTTCGAGCGCATCGGGGCTGAGATTATAGGTCCGCGGATCGATGTCGACGAAATCGACGCGCGCGCCGCAATAGAGGCCGCAATTCGCCGATGCGACGAAAGTGACGGGAGTAGTCCACAACCAATCGCCCGCGCCCAGGCCAAGCGCCAGGCACGCGGCATGGAGCGCCGACGTCGCGCTGTTCATCGCAAAGGCGTAACGCGCCCCCACGGCCGACAGAACCGCAGCCTCGAACTGCGGCACCGCCGGTCCCTGCGTCAGGAAGTCCGACTGCAGGACACCGACGACCGCGTCGATGTCCGCCCGGGAAATATCCTGCCGGCCGTAGGGAATCATTTCCATCAGATCGACCCGATCTTCGCGCTGTTATCGCTGAGCCACTTTTGCAGTTCCCCGTCGGCCATCCATTCATCGTTGCTGTCGCTGGCATAGGTGAACCCCTCGGGCACCTTGACCCCATCCTTGATACGGATCGGGCACGTTGCCCAGTCGTGGATGGTGGGCAGAATCTTGAAATAATCCGGATATTCATATGTGTAATAGGCGTCTTCGGGGCTGATCATCTGCTCGTGCAGCTTTTCGCCCGGCCGGATGCCGATGAACTCCAACGCCGCTTCGGGCGCGACAACGCGGGCGAGATCGGTCACCTTCATCGACGGGATCTTGCGCACATAGATTTCGCCGCCTTCCATATCGTTGAACGCGTGCCAGACGAGATCAACCCCCTGCTCCAGCGAGATCATGAAGCGCGTCATACGCTCGTCGGTGATCGGAAGGACGCCGCGATCGCGGATCGACAAAAAGAAGGGAATCACCGACCCGCGCGATCCCATCACATTGCCATAACGCACCACCGAAAATTTGGTGTCGTGCGCGCCCGAATAGCTGTTGCCGGCGACGAACAGCTTGTCCGACGCAAGCTTGGTCGCGCCATATAGGTTGATCGGGCTGCTCGCCTTGTCGGTCGACAGCGCGACGACGCCCTTCACCTTGCGATCGATACAGGCATCGATCAGGTTCATCGCACCCACGACATTGGTCTTTACGCATTCAAACGGATTGTATTCCGCGGTCGGCACGATCTTCGTCGCCGCCGCATGCACGACATAGTCGACACCATCGAGGGCGCGATACAGCCGTTCGCGGTCGCGAACGTCGCCGATAAAGAAGCGAACCC
>NZ_DASWTD010000311.1:0-16772 GCF_036402335.1 Sphingopyxis sp.
GTGCTTCGATGGCATTGCAGCAGGCAGGAGGGGTAGCGCCGGTCTCGACATGCTCGGGACGGATAGCCGCGATCACGGGGGCTCCGGCCATGATTTCGCCGGTCGCCATGGCGCGGACGATCTGGCCGCCGGGCAGCCGGATAGCGCATTGATCGCCCTGCCGCGTCACTACCGTACCCGCGAGCATGTTGTTTTCGCCGACGAAGCCGGCAACGAACGCGTTGGCGGGTGTTTCGTAGATCGTGTCGGGACGGCCGACCTGCTGGATGCGCCCCGCCGCGAACACCGCGATCCGGTCGGACATCGTCAACGCCTCGCCCTGATCGTGGGTGACGTAGACGATGGTGAGCCCCAGTGCGCGCTGGATCCGCTTGATCTCGACCTGCAGATGTTCGCGAAGCTGGCGGTCGAGCGCGCCGAGCGGCTCGTCCATCAGCACAAGGTCGGGTTCGAACACCAGCGCGCGCGCGAGCGCGACGCGCTGGCGCTGTCCGCCCGACAACGCGTCGGGACGCCGCTCGCCGAGTCCGTTGAGTTTTACCAGCGCCAGCGCGTTCGCGACTTTCTTCGCGGCTTCGCTTCCCCTGATCGCGCGCACGCGCAACGGGAAGGCGACATTTTCGGCAACGCTCATATGCGGGAACAGCGCGTAATTCTGGAAAACAACGCCCATGTTGCGCCGGTACGGCGGTCGGTCGGCAAGCGATGCGCCGCCCAGCAATATCTCGCCTGCGCTCGGTGTCTCGAACCCCGCGAGCATCATCAGCGTCGTCGTCTTGCCCGATCCCGACGGGCCGAGCAGCGTCAGAAATTCCCCGCGTTCGATCGCAAGGTCGAGGTCGGTGACGGCGGCCGGGCCGCTCGCGGCATAGCGTTTCTCGACACCGCGAAACTCGACGAGAGGTGAAGCGGTGGTCATTGGCCGATCAGCGCCCGATAGGCTGAGCCGAGCCGCCTGACCCCGTCGTCGATCTGACCCGGCGTCGTGTAGCTGTAGGACAGGCGGATATGGTTCCGCGGAGCAGCGGCGCTTTGTGCGGCGAAGAAGCGGCTGCCCGCGATCAGATGAACCCCGGCGTCGTGGGCGCGTGCGGCGAGCAAGTCGCCGTCGACATGGTCGGGCAGCGTCAGCCACACATAATAGCCGCCGTCGGGTACCGCGACCGCGGCGTCCGGGAGCTCGCGCGCGACGGCGGCGATGATATGATCCCGGCGCTTGCGATATTCGTGCTGCACGCGTGCGATATGCGCCGAAAACTGGTCCGAACGCGCGAATTCATAGATGGTCCGCTGGATGAGCGGCGACGAACCGCCCTCGGATTTGAGCTGGACCATCCGCGCGACTAGCGCGGGCTCGGCGGCGACCCAGCCGATCCGGAGGCCCGGCGCGACGAGCTTGGAGAATGTGCCGAGGTGAAAGACCGATCCCGAGCGATCGAGCGCTTTCAGCAGGGGCGCGTCGGGGCCATCGAAGCGCACGCGGCGATAGGGGCTGTCCTCGACGATCGGAATGCCCCGCGCCCCGGCCAGCGCGACGAGCGCTTCGCGCCGCGCGGCCGGCATCGTCGCGCCGGTCGGATTATGGAATTCGGGGATATTGTAGATGAATTTGGGCGGCGCCTTTCCTGCGGCAGCGCGCGCATCGAGCGCTGCCTCGAGCGCGTCGACGTCGAGCCCCGCCTCGTCCTGCCCGATCTCGATGAACTCGGCGCCGTAATTGCGGAAGATGGGGATGGCTGTGAAATAGGTCGGTGCGGTGACGACGATCGCATCGCCTTCGTCGAGCAGCAGGCGGCAGACAAGGTCGATGCCCTGCTTGGCGCCATTGGTAATCAGGATGTGGTCGGCGGTCAGCGTGCAGCCGTCCTCGTTCATCCACTCCGCGAGCCATTCGCGCAGATAGGGCTGCCCACGGCCCGACGCATATTGCAGCACCTCGTCGCGGTGCCCGGTCAGCGCATCGGCTGCGAACCGGCTGAGGTCGGGGAGCAGCTGCGGCGCCGCGAAACCCGAATCGAACAGGATGATCTCGTCGCCGAATTCCGAAGGGAAATGAGGAGCGGGAAGCTGCGTCGAAAGATGTTCGGCCCGGCGCGCCAGGCAATTGTCATTCCACAAATTTCGGCCCCTCCATTACCCCGCCTGCCGCGGAACAGCTCACCTGCCGGGAACGATGGTTCATGAGGGCGAATCCGCCATCGCCGGACGGGCAAAAAACGAATGGCGGATTCACGGCGTTCGTCGCTCATCCAGATCGGGAGGCGGGCAAAATGACGTCGACGATGAAGCATCTGGGCATGGCGTGCGTTGCGCTGATATCGCTGACGACCGCTGGTACGGCGCTCGCGGCGCATGGCGCACCCGACGATCCCTTTCCCTCGACCTATCGGCCCGCTGCATCGGCGCCGCTGGCGATCGTCGGGGCGACCGTGCTGACAGGCACAGGAACCGAAATCGCCGATGCGACGGTGCTGATCGCGAACGGCAAGGTCGAGGCGGTAGGGGCGGCGCTCCCGGTGCCCGAAGCCTATGTCCGGGTCGACGGCCGCGGCAAATGGGTGACCCCCGGGATCATCGACGCGCATTCGCACCTCGGTGTCGCGCCATCACCTGCCACGCCATCGCACGAAGACAGCAATGAAGCCGTCGCGCCCAATACGGCCGAGGTCTGGGCGGAGCATTCGGTCTGGCCGCAGGATCCGAAGTTCCGCCTCGCGCGGGCGGGCGGGGTGACGAGCCTGATGATCCTTCCCGGTTCGGCCAACCTGTTCGGCGGCCGTTCGGTGACGCTGAAGAATGTGCCGTCGGTGACGGCGCAGGGGATGAAGTTCCCGGGCGCCCCCTATGGCCTGAAGATCGCGTGCGGCGAGAATCCGAAGCGCGTCTACGGCAGCAAGGGGCGCTCCCCCGCGACGCGGATGGGCAATGTTGCGGGCTATCGCAAGGCGTGGATCGACGCCGCCGATTATGTTCGCCGCCAGGACAAGTGGGAAGCGGGCGGCAAGGCCGGCGATCCGCCGAAACGCGACTTGCAGCTCGAAACGCTCGCCGGGGTGCTGCGCGGCGAAATCCTCGTCCAGAACCACTGCTACCGCGCCGACGAGATGGCGGTGATGATCGATGTCGCACGCGAATTCGGGTTCAAAATACGTACTTTCCACCACGCCAATGAAGCGTTCAAGATCGCGCCCTTGCTCGCGAAAGAAGACATTTGCGTCGCGACTTGGGCGAACAGTTGGGGCGCCAAGATGGAATCGCTCGACGGGATCGAGGAGAATGCCCCGATGGTCGACGCCGCGGGCGGCTGCGCGATCATCCATTCGGACGACGGCCTGCTGATCCAGCGACTCAACCAGGAAGCCGGAATCGCGATGACTGCCGCCAATCACGCCGGCCTGCCGGTCAGTCGCGGCGAGGCGATCAAGTGGATTACGGCCAATCCCGCGAAGGCGATGGGGATCGCCGACAAGGTCGGCACGCTCGAGCCGGGCAAGATGGCCGACGTCGTGCTGTGGAGCGCGAACCCGTTCAGCGTCTATGCGCTCGCCGATCGTGTCTGGGTCGACGGCGTCGTTCAGTGGGATCGGTCTGATCCGCGCCATCAAAGACCGTCGGACTTCATACTCGGCCAGCCCGGACAGGAGTTCGTGCGATGATCCGCGCTCTTGCCGTCGCGCTCGCACTTGCCTGCGCCGGATCCGCCGCGGCCCAGACCGTCGCGATCACCGGCGGCCGCGTCGTCACGATGGGGCCGGCGGGAGAGATCGAGCGCGGTACGGTTCTGATCTCGGGCGGCCGGATCGTCGCAGTGGGGGCCGATGTCGCGGTGCCCGCCGAAGCGAAAATCGTCGATGCGACGGGCAGGATCGTGACTCCTGGCCTTGTCGCGGCGGGCACCGCGCTCGGGCTGATCGAAGTGCGCGCGGTCGAGACGACCGATGACCGCGCGACCGATGCGGATGAGTTCAGCGCGGCTTTCGACGCGGGCTATGGTCTCAATCCCGACTCGCTGCTGATCCCCGTCGCGCGGCTCGGCGGTATCACGCGTGCGATCACGACGCCGACCTATAAGGACAGAAGCGACCGCGAGCTGCTTTTTGCCGGGCAGGCGGCCGCGGTCGCACTCGATGGACCGGCGATGCTGATGAAGCGTGGCGTCGCGATGGTGCTCGACATGGGCGACGCCGGGGCCGAGCGCGCGGGGGGTGCCCGCGCCGCCGAACTCGTCGCACTGCGCGCGCTTTTTGCCGAGGTGCGCGACTACAAGGCGCGGCGCGCCGCCTATGATCGCGGCGAAACGCGCGATTATACGCTGTCCCGCGCCGACATGGACGCGCTCATCCCCGTCGTCGAGGGGCGCATGCCGCTGCTCGTCAGCGCGAACCGCGCCGCCGACATTCGCGATGCGCTGGCGCTGGCGCGCGAAGAACGGCTGAAGCTGATCCTCGAAAGCGCGAGCGAGGGCTGGCGCGTCGCGGAAGAGATCGCCGCCGCGGGGGTTCCGGTCCTTTTGACGCCAGTCGAAAATACGCCCGCATCGTTCGAGATGCTGGGCGCGACCCTGACCAATGCAGCACGTCTCGCCGCCGCGGGGGTCACCATCGCGATTGAGGGCAATGGCAATCACCGCGAGCGCGAGATGCGTTACAATGCGGGCAACGCGGCTGCGAACGGGCTCGACCGGAAGGCGGCGCTCGCCGCGATCACGATCAATCCCGCGCGCATTTTCGGGCTCGCCGACCGTATCGGTTCGCTCGAGGCGGGCAAGGAAGGCGATGTCGTGATCTGGGACGGCGATCCGCTCGATACGCTCGCGCGCCCGACCGCGGTCTTCATCCGCGGCGCCGCGCAGCCGATGACATCGCGCGCGACCGAGCTTCGCGACCGTTATCTTCCCGCCGTCCTGCCTTCTGCCAATGGAGAAACGCCATGAACGCCAATCGCCTTCTTGTTCTTTATTCGGGCGTGCTCACCGCCGCCTGCGCCATCGCCATGACGACCAGTGCCGGCGCCGACACCGCCCCCGCCAAGGCGGCGTTCGACGAGATCGACGTCAAACGCATCAATATCCGCGAGGACGACGGGACGATCCGCATGATCGTATCGAATACCAGTCGCTCGCCTGGGATCATCATGCACGGCAAGGAACGCCCGCACCCGAGCGGCAACCGCGGCGCCGGGATCATCTTCTACAACAACGAAGGGTCCGAGAACGGCGGCCTGACCTTCAGCGGGCAGAAAGGACCCGACGGCAAGGTATCGGGCGGCGGCCACCTGAGTTTCGACCAATATGAGCAGGATCAGGTGATCCAGCTGACACAGAATGAGTATAACGGCCGGCGCTGGGCCGCGATGGTGGTCAACGACCGTCCCGACGCCCCGCTCGATTTCGATATGGCCGAGCGGCTGTCGAAGATGCCCGACGGCCCCGAAAAGACCGCCGCGCTGCAAAAGGTGCAGGCGGACGGCAGCTTCGGCCGTCAGCGACTCTATGTCGGAAAGACCCGCGACCGCGAGTCGGCGGTGATGCTGAACGACGCCATGGGGCGTCCGCGCATCCTGATGAAGGTCACCCCGGACGGCAAGGCGTCGATCGACTTCCTCGACGACAAGGGCGGTGTGGTCCGCTCGGTCACCCCCGACGCCAAATGAGGCACGCCGCGCTCGTCCTCCTCGCGGCCACCGCGCTCGCGGGCTGCGCCGCGTCCGGGCGGCCGCAACCGGCGTCGGCGCCCGTCGCCGATGCGGCGCCCGCGATCGACCGCGATCCCTATCCAGGCACCTACCATGCGCCCGCCGCCGAACGCGTCGCATTGGTGGGTGCCACCGTGCTGACCGCGACGGGCGAAGAGATTGCGAACGGCACCGTGCTGATGGAGGGCGGCAAGATCGCCGCCGTCGGCGCGTCGCTCGCGGTACCGGACGGCTATCGGACGGTCGACGCGCGGGGCAAATGGGTAACCCCGGGGGTCATCGATGCGCACTCGCACCTCGGGGCCTGGGCACAGCCCGAGTCGGTCGACGCGCATAACGACGTCAACGAGATGACCGATCCGAACACCGCGCAGGTGTGGGTCGAACATTCGGTCTGGCCGCAGGATCCCGGCTTCGATGCGGCACGCGAGGCAGGGGTTACGGCGATGATGATCCTGCCCGGGTCGGGCAACCTGTTCGGCGGGCGCAGCGTGACGCTGAAGAATGTGCCATCGGTGACGATGCAGGGCATGAAGTTCCCGGGCGCCCCTTATGGCCTGAAAATCGCGTGCGGCGAGAATCCGAAGCGCGTCTATGGCGGGAAGGGACGATCGCCGGCGACGCGGATGGGCAATGTCGCGGGCTATCGCAAGGCATGGATCGATGCGCAGGATTATGCGCGCCGCCGGGACAAATGGGAGGCAGCCGGCCGGACCGGCGAGGCGCCGAAGCGCGACCTGCAGCTCGAGACCCTCGCCGGGGTCCTGAAGGGCGAAATCCTCGTCCAGAACCACTGCTACCGCGCCGACGAGATGGCGAACATGATCGATATCTCGCGCGAGTTCGGGTTCAAAATCCGCACCTTCCATCACGCTAACGAGGCCTACAAGATCGCACCGTTGCTGGCGAAGGAAGACATTTGCGTCGCCACCTGGGCCAATTGGTGGGGATACAAGATGGAGGTATATGACGCGATCGAGGAGAATGCAGCGCTCGTGCACGCCGCAGGCGGCTGCGCGATCATCCATTCGGACGATCCGGTCGTCATCCAGCGGCTGAACCAGGAGGCTGCGGCGGCGCTGTCGGCGGCGTGGCGCGCGGGGATCCGCATCAGCAAGGCCGACGCGATCCGCTGGTTCACCGCCAATCCGGCGAAGGCGCTCGGCATCGCCGACCGGGTCGGGACGCTGGAACCCGGCAAGAATGCCGATGTCGTCCTGTGGAGCCACGACCCGTTCAGCATCTATGCGCGCGCCGAAAAGGTCTGGATCGACGGCGGTATCGTCTTCGACCGTGCCGACGCCCGCTATCGCCGCCATTCCGACTTCCTGCTCGGCCAGCCCGGAGAGACACCATGACCCGCCGGTTTGCTGCGCTTGCGGCGCTTCTTCTTGCGACCCCGGCTTCGGCGGAGACGATTGCGATCGTCGATGCGCGGCTAATGACAATGACCGGCACCGGCGAGGTCGAGCGGGGTACGATCGTGATCCGCGACGGACGCATCGCGGCGCTCGGTGCCGATGTCGCGGTTCCCTCCGATGCGCGCATTATCGACGGGCGCGGCGGGGTCGTGACGCCGGGTTTCATCCAGACTGACAGCACGCTGGGGGCGGTCGAGGTCAGCCAGGTTCCGGCGAGCGCAGATCGTGCGACACACAGCGCGGCGATCAGCGCGGGCTTCGACATTTCGCTCGGCCTTAACCCCGACTCGATCCTGCTGCCCGTGTCGCGGCTTGCGGGCATCACCCATGCGGTGACCACGCCGCTCTATGACGACCGTCGCGGAAGGGCGCTGCAGTTCGCCGGGCAGGCCGCGGTGATCGATCTTGCCCAGCGACCGCAAATGGTGACGCGTGCGCGCGCCGCGATGGTGCTGGAGATGGGCGAGGGCGGGGCCGAGCGTGCGGGCGGCGCGCGCGGATCGGCGATCGTCCAGCTACGCGCGACGCTGGCCGACGTCCGTCATTTCGCCGCGCACCGCGCGGCCTATGATCGCGGCGAGGGACGGCCGCAGCCGCTTTCGCGCGTCGATCTCGAGGCGCTCGTTCCGGTGGCCCAGGGCCGCATGCCGTTGATCGTCAAAGTCGATCGCGCGTCGGATATCCGCGAAGTGATCGCGCTAGCGCGCGAGGAGAAGCTGCGCATCATCCTCGACGGCGCGGAGGAGGGGTGGCGCGTTGCGGATGCGATATCCGCCGCGAAAGTCCCCGTCATCCTCGATCCGCTCGCCGATTTGCCGCGCAGCTTCTCCGAGCTCGGTGCAACGATGGAAAATGCCGCACGGCTTCACGCCGCCGGGGTTACGATCGTCATCAAGACGGGAAGCGGCGTCGCGCACCGCGCGCGCGAGCTGCGCTATGGCGCGGGCAACGCCGTCGCCTGGGGCTTGCCGCATGACGCAGCGGTGGCCGCGATCACCGTCAACCCCGCGCGGGTCTTTGGCGTCTCCGACCGCATCGGGACGCTCGAGACGGGGCGCGCCGCCGATTTGGTGCTGTGGAACGGCGACCCGCTCGAACCGCTCTCGCAGCCGCAGGCGCTGTTCGTCGAGGGAAGCGAAAAGCCGCTTACGGCCCGCCCGCTGGAATTGCGCGACCGCTATATGCCGTCCCCGCCCTGATCGCTCAGGGCAGCGGCTTCCCGTCGATATCGACCAGTTCGAGCGCCGGGAAGCGTTGGCGGAGCGCGCCGATCCACTGGCTTGAATCGCCCGCGATGACGATGGTCGCCTGATCGGCACGCAGATGAGCGGCGATCGCAGCGGCGATGCGTTCGGGCGGCGGCGGCGCCGACGATGCGAGTTCGGCAGACAGCGCCTCCAGCGGCGCACCACTTGCAGCCAGCGTGGCCAGATAATCGGCGAGGCCCGCGGCGCGTTCGGTCTGTCCCGACAGACCATTGGCAAGGTAGACGCTGCGCTCGCCGGCGCGCGCGGCGTCGATCGGTTCGCGGCCGAAACGCCCGATCTGATCGAGGATCAACCCGACCACCTCGTTCGCCGAGGCGGTCTTGGTCTGGGTGACGGCCATCAGAAAGGCGGCGTCGCGGCGGCTGTCGAGCAGGCTGCCGGCGCCGTAGGTGAGGCCGCGTTTGACGCGGATCTCCTGCGTCAGCCAGCCCTGGAAGCCGCCGCCGAGTGCAGCGTTGGCGATGCGGAGCGAGGGCCAGTCGGCATCGCGCCGCCCGGCGGCGGGCAGCGCGGCGATGACCGCCGCCTGCGCGACCCCCGGCATGTCGACCGCGACCACGCGCGGCCTGACCGATACGGTACCGCGGGGCGTCGAAGCCGGGGCCATGCCGCCCTTCCACGCGCCGAAGCTGCGTTCGGCCAGCGCGATGGCGGCCTCGGACGACAGCGCGCCGGTGACGATCAGCGTCGCGGCCTTCGGGCCCCAGGTTTCGCGCTGCGCGTTGGCGATGCCGCCCCGCGTTACCGCGCCAAGGCTGGCGGCGGTCGGGACCGCGCCATAGGCTGTCTTGCCAAAGATCGCGGCGGGCAGTGCGCGCATCGCGGTCTGCATCGGCTGTTTCGCGGCGACGGCGATTGCGGACACTTGCTGGCCGCGCACCGTTTCGAGCGCGTCGGCGGGAAAATCGGGCCGCATCGCGACGTCGGCGAGAATACGTGCCGCTGCCTCGATATTGGCGGCAGGCGCATTGACCGAAAAGACCGTCGCATCGGCGTCCGAGCTCGCGCCGATCGTGCCGCCGAGCGCCGCGATATCGCTGGCGATCCGGTCGGCGCTGCGCCCGCCCGCACCCTTGAGCGCCAGCGCCGCGGCAATGTCGCCGCGTCCGGCCTCGCCCGCGGGATCCGCGGCGTCGCCGCCGTCGATGACGAGCCGGACGCTCGCGAGCGGAACCTTCGACGATTGAGCGACGACGACGCGCAGGCCGTTGGAAAGGCGGCGCTCGGTCAGCGCCGGCGCCACCGAGGGGAGAGCTTCGGCGGGACCGGGGCGGGCTTCGCGGGAACCCTCGCTCGCGATGACGACCGGCGGCTGGCTTGCGGGCGGGACCACGGGACCCATTCTGGATACGTCGGGGGTGCTGTCGCCGCTGTAGCCCGCCGGGCGCAGGCTTTCGTCGCGATAGCGCAGCGTCACTCTTCTATTGTCATCGAGCCAGCTCTTCGCGGCACGCTGGAGGTCGGCGGAGGTCATCCGGCGGATGGCGTCGAGCCGCGCATCGGCGAGCGACGGGTCGCCGGTCAGCGCGGCACCGCCGCCAAGCTCGTAGGCGCGGCCGCGCGCAGTCTCGCGCCGCGCGAGCGCGTCGCCGAACAGGCCGTTCTTGACGGCGTCGAGTTCGGCAGGGGGCAGCGGCGTGTCGCGAAGCCGCGCGATCTCTCCCGCAAGCGCCGCTTCGGCATCGGCGATTTCGCGCCCCTTGGCGAGCGTCACGACAAGCGCGAAGGCGTGGCCGTCGCGGGCCGGGAGATTGTAGCTGGTGACTGCCGACGCGACGCCCTTTTCGTCGATCAGGTGGCGCCGCAGGCGCGATGCAGAGCCGCGCGTGAGCACCGCCTCGATCAGGTCGATACCTGCCGCATCGGCGTCGGCGGCGAAGGGTGCGCGCCAGGCAAAGGCGACTGCGGGTAGCGGAACGTTCGGCGCATAGGCGTCGATCGTCCGCGCCGTGACCGGACGGCCCCTTGCGGGATCGCGCGGGATCGCGCGGTCGGGGCGCGGCACCGAACCGAGGTAGCGGTCGGCCCAGGCGTCGAGCTGGGCCGGATCGAAATTGCCCGAGACGACGAAGACAGCATTGTCGGGCCGGTAATAGGCTTCGTGAAACGCCTGGACATCGGCGAGCTCGGCCTGGTCGAGATCGGCGATCGTGCCGCCGATCGGGCGGGCATAGGGGTGGCCGTCGAACGCGAAGGCGGGGAGCAATGTATAGAGGATGCGTCCATAGGGCTGCGACAGGACGCGCTGGCGCAGTTCTTCCTTCACGACGTCGCGTTCGGAGTGGAAGGATTTCTCGTCGATCACGAGGTTGCGCAGCCGCTCGCCCTCGAGCCAGAGCATGCCTTCGAGCTGGTTTGCGGGAACGGTGATGTAATAGTCGGTATAGTCGAACAGCGTCGAGGCGTTGGTGTTGCCGCCCATCGCATTGACCGCTTCGAGCACCCCGCCGGGCAGGTTGCGCGTCGTCTTGAACATCAGATGCTCGAACAGGTGCGCGAAGCCGCCGCGTGCCGGGGGGTCGTCGCGCTGCCCGACGTCGTACCAGATGTTGACCGAGACCGTCGCGGTGCCGGTGTCACGGATTGCATAGAGCGTCGCGCCGTTGGCGAGCACGCGCCTGGTGAAGTCGAGCCGCGGGACGTCGAGCAGCGACGGTGCCGCCGCTTCGCTTTCCGCCGCCGCGACGGAGGCGAAAGGCAGCGGGCTCGCAGCGAGGAGCAGGACGGTGAGCAAACTGCGCATCGGGTTTTCCTTGGACTTTGGCGAAAAGGAGACCGGGTTTCAGTGGAGCAGCGACTGGCCGCCCTGCCGGATCACGCGGCCGCGCTGCATGACGAAGAGCGGCCTTTCGGTGACGCGGATGTCGATGATCGGATTGCCGGGCACGGCGACGATGTCGGCCGCCTTGCCGACGCCGAGCGTCCCGATTTCGGCGTCGAGGCCGAGGAGGCGCGCCGCGTTGCTCGTCCCCGCGAGCAGCGCCGCCACGGGCGGCATGCCGGCATCGACCATCAGACCAAATTCCATGGCGTTGCGGCCGTGACCGTCGGGCCGCACCGTCGCATCGGTGCCGAGCGCGATCGGCACGCCGAGGCGCAGCGCGGTCTTGAACATATCGCCGTGCGCGGCGGCGGCGGCGCGGGCTTTCTCGGCGATATTGGGCGGATAACTGTCGGCGTTCTTCTCCACCCAGTCGATCGCCATGAAGGTGGGGACCAGAAAGACGCCTTTTGCCTTCATCCGCTTCAGCGTGTCTTCGGAGAGGAAGCTGCCATGCTCGATCGAATCGACCCCCGCCTCGACCGCGAGCCGCGAAGCGGTGTCGCCGTGCGAATGCGCCGCGACCTTGCGTCCCCAATGATGCGCTTCGCCGATCGCTGCGTCGAGTTCCTCGCGCGTGAACTGCGGGACGTCGACGGGATCATAGGAAAGAACGCCGCCCGACGCGCAGACCTTGATGACGTCGGCGCCCCATTTGATCTGGTTGCGCACGGCGTCGCGGCACTGGTCGGCGCCGGTGCACACGCCTTCGCGCGGGGTCAGCGGCGCGACGCGCTGTGTGGGGTAGGGCGCCCGGTCGCAACTTCCCCCGGTGGCGGTGATCGCATTGCCCGCCGCGAGGATCCGTGGCCCAGGGGTCAGGTTCGCAGCGATCGCGTTGCGAAGGCCGACGTCGATGAACTCGCGCGCACCGACGTGGCGCACGGTGGTGAAGCCCGCCTCGAGCGTCCGGCGGGCGTTGGCGCCTGCGTAAAAGGCCATTTCGGTTGGATTGCGCATCAACTCGTTGAGTGTCTTTCGATAATAATTTTCGTCGGGTTCGAGCGTCAGATGCGAATGGACGTCGATGAACCCCGGCAGCAGCGTGGCATCGCCAAGATCGATCGTCCGCGCACCGTCGGGGATCGGGGCGTCGTCCCCGACGCCGATGATTTGCCCGTTCCGGACGACAACGACGGCGTCGCTGCGCATCCGTTCGCTCGTCGCGTCGAACATCCGTGCGGCGCGCAGGACGATCGTCTCCGACGCATCCTGCGCCGACCCCGTCGCCGCCGATCCCGCGCATAGCAACAAAAGGCCGGCCGCGAGTGCTCGCGCGATGCCATTGGCGGTTTTCCGCATCGTTGATCCCCCGCAAGGTCCCGGCCAACCGGCGCCGGGATCGCTGCTCCTGACTATATGAGCGGCGACGCGCCCAAATCCGCCAGCCCGGATGGCGGATTTCGACGGTCCCACCCCTCATTGTCATTGTCCAATGGCATTTTCAGGGAGGCGCGCCATGTCTGTTACCCGGATCGAGGGATCTTTCGTCGCGACAGTTACGCCGTTCGACAGTCGGGGAGAGATTGATTTCGGCGCATGGCGGATGCTGCTCGATCGTCAGCAGCAACATGGAACGCGCGCGATCCTGTTCATGGGATCGACCGGCGAGCCGTCGCTCCTCTCGCCCGAGGAGAAAAAGCGGATCATTGTCGAAACGGTGAAGATGCGGACGGGCGGCATGGCCTTTTTCTATGGCTGTACCGGCCCGTCGACCGGGCAGGTGATCGAGAATGTCCGTTTTGCGGCGGCGAACGGCGCCGATGGCGCGATCATCGCGCCGCCGCCCTATATCTGCGCGTCGGAAGCCGATATCGAGCAATTCTATCTGGAGGTTGCCGACGCGGTCGACCTGCCGCTCGGCATCTATAACAACCCGCCGCGCGTGAAGACCGATCTGCACTGGGACCGGCTGCTGCGGCTCTTTCGCCATCCCAACATCGTCATCCACAAGGAATCGACAGCGCGCGTCGGGCAGGTGGCGCAAATCCTGGCCGCGGCGCCAGATGTTTCGGTGATGTGCTGCGACTCGCCCAACCTCGGCCTCGTCGTCCCTACGATGGCGCTGGGCGGCCACGGCACCGCGAACATGGGGGGCAATATCGCACCTGCGGAAATGGCCGCCATCTCGGCGCCTTGGGCGGGGGAGGACGAAGCGGCGACCTTTCGCGAGCAATATCTCAAACTTCTGCCGCTACTCCATTTCAACTATTCGGCGATCAATCCCGTCGCGATCAAATCGCTGATGCGCGCGTGCGGTTTGCCGGTAGGCGGCCTTCGCAAGCCGCTTCGCGAACTCGACAGTCCGGACCTCGCGAGCGGACTGCGCATCGTAAAAGATCTCGGTCTGGCCGAAAAATATCGCTACTCCGGCTAAGGCCGCGCACGACGATATACCGGAGCTCACCGCTCCCCGTCCCGGGGAAGGCACCACAGCGAATTCAGCCCGCAGAGCCGTTCCAGCATCGGCGCATACTGGTTCTTGATCGCGGCCCTTTCCTTTTCGCCCAGATGCTGAACGGCAAATCCGTGCGGCCCTTCCTGGATGATGAAGGTGAGCGGATTGATGCCCGGCTTCACTCCACCGAGCGCCTGATTGGACACGTTTGGCGCGTAATGCATGATGTGCGGGTTGGTCGATGTCTCGACATCACCCGACTTCTCGGGATCGATATAGGTCCGCAGGATCGGCGAGAGCATGTATGAAACGCCGCCGCGATCGGGTGCCTTGTAATAACCGTCGGCGTAGCGCTCCTTGATCAGCTTCTTGAGGTCGGCAGGGGGCGTGCCTTTCGCCTGGAGTTCCGCCGCGTCGAAAAATACCCGCATGTTGGCTTTCGATCCCGCCTCGTCGAACGCGACTGGATAGATGATGTCGTCCCGATATGCCGAAAGCGGCCAGTCTCCACGAAACGCATCGTCGCCTGTCCGGGCGAGAAAGGCATGGAAACCATTTGTGCCGGCGCGGGCCACTTCAAAGCCCTTGCGCGGGTCGAGCACATAGATCGTGGCGCGCTCCTGAAGATGCTGCGGGAGCGCGCTCTCTGCCAACTGTATCTCAAGGTCGCGGGGCAAATGGAAGGAATCGGCCGCGGCGGCGCGGGTGGCCGATTTCGCAGGTTCATGCCGGTCATCGCGGGCGCCTGGCGGCGCGTCGGAGCATCCTGCGAAGATCAGCGAGGCCATGCAAACTCCCGTCAGATGCGTCTTGTTCATTGCCGGACTCCTTGCTTGTCGTGCGCCGTCGTTGAAAGGTCAGTTGCCCAGATCGTCGGAAATGCCGGCGTTCACGCGCGGCCATTGCGCGATCGGTCGCCCGTCGACGCGGAACGGATGGACGCGATCATTCTCGCCCCAGCCTTGCGGCCAGCCCGGCGGCGACAGTTCCTGCTCCTCCTGTCGCCCGTAGACGGTGAGATCGAGAAGCCGGTAGCTGTTGTCCATCGCCTCGACCCCGCGCCGCGTCGTCCAATATGTCTCGAAGACATCGGAACCCTGTCGCAAGTAGCAGATGAGGTACATGCTGCCCGCTTCGCGGCCGGCCAGTAGCGCATCGAGCGAATCCGTCACCGAATACCATGGCACGTCCCACCCCATGAAATCGCGATACCGTGCGCTTTCGTCGTAAGGCCCCTGGCAGAACGTCGCATAGGTCACGTCGCGCGAATGAATGTAGCTTAGTTCGCGCACTTGCGAGGTGAACCAGCTGCAGCCCTGGCATTGCCTTGCTGCAGGCCTGCCGGCGAACCACATATAATAATAGGCGATGAGCATTCGCCGACCCTCGAATGCGTCGAGCAGGGTCGTCGGGCCGTCCTTGCCCGTCAGTCGCGCCGTGCCGTCGACCGCCACCATCGGAAGCCGGCGCCGCGCCGCCGCGATTTCATCGCCAGCGCGCATATGTGCCTTTTCCCGCGCCCGTAGACCGTCCAGTTCCATCTGGAACGTCGCCCGGTCTGCCACCATTGGCGCTGCAGCCTCATTTTCCGATATGTTCATCTTCCTCTCCGGATTTGATCCTGGTTCTTCGTCCAAGCCCTCGGGCAGCAGCGTGCAGCGCGAAACGGGCTGGCACCTTCTTCCGAGGCTCAAGCTTGCCTATTCCGGACGCTTCCGGCCTCTCTGCGTAATATACATGGCGAAGCGCTCATCGTTCCGTGCATGGATCGAGCAGCTTGTGTGCATGAAATGCACAGCTTCTTTCGACGCTACGGCGGCCAGGCCATCGATGTGATCCGCGTCGACGCAGCGCGGCGCGCCGGTGCCCCATAAAGCGAACCCGCGCGATCGCAGCGGCGATTGCACGCGGCGGGGCGACTTCCGATCCGGGCGAAACCGGGAGCCGCGCGTGCCGTGCTTGGTAGCGGACAGTCCGCAATCGGCCATTGCCGATGTGTGTGATGCGGGACTGGGTGCGCCGAGCGGAAGGGTTCGACGTGTCGGATCGAGGAACGGCTATTTGCGCCGGGCGTTTTGCATCTGCAGTCCGGAGGCGAAATGCCCGTTCCCATATTCCATCGCAGAACAACCGTGGGCGGAGTGGACGTCTTCTACCGCGAGGCCGGGCCGCCGGACGCCCCGGTCGTCCTGCTGCCCCACGGTTATCCCTCGCTCCTCGCGCTCGGCCGCCAGGAGTTGTGGGAGGATTCCCCCAGGGGATATCCGCAGACCAAGTCCTATGACTGGTGGCCGTGGCACGACACGCTCGAGACAGGCCCCGATGGCTGATGGAGAAGCACATGATCCGCGCTCGGAAAACCAGGCACCTTCGTGCCGAGATCGACGGGGTAAACCTCTTCTATCGCGAGGCCGGCGCCGTCGATACACCGGGCCTACTGCTGCTCCACGGCCAGCCCTGCTCGTCGCATTATTTTCGTGACGTCATCGGTCCGCTTTCGGACGTCGCGCATGTCGTCGCGCCCGACCTGCCCGGGTTCGGGTTCACCGAGGCCCCGGACGACTATCCTTACACGTTCGACGCCATGGCGCGGACGATCGACGCGCTCACGCGGAAGATCGGGATGGAACGCTTCTTCCTCTATGTTCATGATTTCGGGGCGCCTGTTGCTTATTATCTGGCGCTGGCATGCCCCGACCGCGTGCTCGGGCTCATCATTCAGAACGGCAATGCCCACGAGGATGGGCTTGGCCCGGACTGGATCCCGAACAAGGCTTATTGGGCCAACCCGACGCCGGAGAACCGGGCGAAGCTGCCGGAGTGGCTGAACTTCGAGGGCGTGCGTCATACCTATGTCGGCGACATCCCCGATCGGCTCGTGCCATTCTTCGCACCGGAAGGCTGGCATTTGGACTGGGAGAGGATGAGCCAGCCGGGGTGGGTCGATATCCAGTTCCGGATATTCGCAGACTATGGGAACTATGTTGCCCGTTTCGCCGAAATCTCGGAATATCATCGCAATCACCAGCCGCCTGCGCTGATGCTATGGGGCCGGCACGACCCCTATTTCGAGATCGGGGAAATTCTCGCTTACGGCCGCGAGCTCGAGCGGCTCGACATGCATATCTATGATGCGGCGCATCTCCTGCTCGAGACCCACCATGAGGAAT
>NZ_DASWTD010000312.1:0-1888 GCF_036402335.1 Sphingopyxis sp.
TCCTCTCGAGCAGCGACCTCGTCTATCGGTCAGCCGTGCTCAACGCTCTCGCGCGCGGCGCGCGGCATCTCGACCGCGGCGCCGACAAGGCCGAACAGGGCGTGCCGCGTATCGCAGCCTGGGCGGGGCTCACCGCAGCGGGACTGCTGATCCCCGGCAATGGCACGCGCAAAGACAATGCCGAGGCAGGGCTTGCGCGCGCGCTGACCACGGGAATGTCGAGCGACGGCGGTGTCATCTGCCGCTCGCCCTCGGGCCAGCTCGAGCTCGTGATGCTGCTCTCGATGCTTCGCGCCGTCTACGATGCGCGCCGGCAGGAGGCGCCCGCCACGATCGACGCCGCGCTCGCCATGGCAGTGCCCGCGCTGCTCGGCGTCACGCACGGCGACGGCGGACTGGCGAGCTGGCAGGGCAGCGCGCCCCAGGGCGCCGAACGCGTCAACGCGGTGATCGAGGCGTCGGGTGTCAGGACACGTCCGCAGCCTCAGGCGCGCGACTGGGGTTATCAGCGAATGGCTGCCGGCCACAGCATCGTCATCGTTGACGCCGCTCCGCCGCCGCTCAGCCGGCTCAATGTCGGCGGCTGCGCCTCGACGCTAGCCTTTGAAATGTCCGATGGCCCGCACCGGCTGATCGTGAGCTGTGGCGGGTCCCGCGAATCGAGCGCGACGATCCCGGCCAAGCTGGCGCAGGGGCTGCGCTCGACCGCGGCGCATTCAACGCTCGTCGTCCACGACAACAACAGCACCGCGATCCACAATGACGGCTCGCTCGGCCGCGGCGTCACCGAGGTCGAGATGCACCGGCAGGAAAGCGACACGGGCAGCCGGCTCGAGGCGAGCCATGACGGCTATGCACGGCGCTTTGGGATGATCCACCGGCGTACGCTGGCGCTCAGCCCCGATGGCCGCGAGTTCACCGGTGAGGACACGCTCGGCGCTGCGCCTGCCCGCAGGCGCCCGCATGAGACGCCTTTCGCGATCCGCTTCCACCTCGCGCCAGGCATCGAGGTCTCCTCGACCGCCGACGGACTGGGCGCGGTGCTGCGCATCGCGCATGGCCCGATCTGGCAATTCCGTTGCCGCGGCGGAACGCTCGCGATCGAGGACAGCCTGTGGGTCGACGCCGATGGCCGCCCCCATCCGAGCCTCCAGCTCGTGGTAAGCGCGGAGGCCTCGGGCGGCGCAACGGTGACCTGGACCTTCAAGCGCGCGGGCTGATACCGGTCTTTCCCCATCCGCCCGGAATGACTAAGGGGCTGCGACAGACTCAGCGCGAATTCCTTTTCGCCGCTTGCCCGCATCCAGACTGAAGGACCGACATGACCACCGACACTTCGCCCGTGAAGCTCACGCGCGCGCTGCTTTCCGTCTCCGACAAGTCGGGGCTCACCGAGCTCGGCCAGGCGCTCGCCCGCCACGGCGTCGAGCTCGTCTCCACCGGCGGCACCGCCAAGGCGCTGCGCGATGCGGGGCTGGTTGTGCGCGACATTTCCGATCTGACCGGCTTTCCCGAGATGATGGACGGCCGCGTCAAGACGCTGCACCCCAAGGTTCATGGCGGTCTGCTCGCGGTGCGCGACAATCCCGAGCATGTCGCCGCGATGCGCGAACATGAGATCGGTCCGATCGACCTGGTCGTGGTCAATCTCTATCCCTTCGCGGCGACGGTGGCCAAGGGCGCCGACCGCGACGAGATCATCGAGAATATCGACATTGGCGGCCCCTCGATGGTTCGTTCGGCCGCCAAGAACCACGCGAGCGTCGCGATCGCTACCGATCCTTCGGACTATGCCGAGCTGATCGAGGCGCTCGATGCCAATGACGGTTCCACCACGCTCGCCCTCCGTCGTCGCCTCGCCGCCAAGGCCTATTCGGCGACCGCGGCC
>NZ_DASWTD010000313.1:0-1779 GCF_036402335.1 Sphingopyxis sp.
GAGGGTGTGCACGCGGTTTCGCTGAAACGGATCGCCCGCGATATCGGCATCAGCGAGGCCCAGATTTATAATTATTACAAAAGCCTGGCGGAGGTCTTGGTCGCGATCGCGCGGACCGAGCTCACCGAAATGAACAAGGCGCGCCTTTCCGCCGCCCGCAACTGCACCGACCCCAAGATGCGCTATACGCTGACCACGATCGCCTACCTTCGGCAGGTCAGCCAGCGCGGCGAAATCGTCCAGGAGCTTCTCGCGCTTCCCGACGTTCGCCTTGCCCTGCGCAGCGAGCATGAGGATCGCCGCAGGGTAAACCGTGACGTGCTGGGAACCGCTTTCGAGGATGCCTACGGGGTGCCGGCTTGGGCGAGTACGTTCATTGGCACCCTGCTGACCGCGATGTCGCTACGCGGCGGCCGCCTGCTGGCCCGCGGCAAGGCCGATCTCGAAACCATTGAGCGGTTGATCATGCCAGGCATCGGCGCCGGCATCGACTATATGATCGACGAACACGGCCACCGGACAGCCGCGTCACAACAGGTCGACGCCTGACGCCAGCGCGCCGTCAGCGGACCGGTCGCCCTGCAAGGCCGACAGCGTCGCCTCGACGGTATCGGCGCACAGCCGTCTCGCCCGATCGCGCGTCGAACTGCCCTGGAACACCTGCTTTCCTGCCTCTTCGGGCAGGGTGATCAGAAGCTGGACGATGATATTGGCCTCGCGTGCCGATATGCCAAAGGCGCCCCGCAATCGGCGCACGAGCGGCAGCAGCAACAGGCCGCTTCGCGCGGTGACATGCGCCGTCTGTCCCTGATTCAGCAACGGGTCGGCCAGCAGGATGTGGAGCAGCGGGCCGCGATCGGCGACTATGTCGAAATACAGGTCCGCGCATGCCCGCGCTGCCGCGACCGGGTCCTCGAGCGCGGCCAGCCGTCCAAGTTCGCGTCGATCGACGCTGGTCAGTTCTTCTTCGACGAGCGCGGTGCCGAGCGCGATTTGGCTGGGGAAATAATTATACACCAGCGCCTTGCTGACCCCCGCCGCGACCGCGAGCTGGTCATAGGACAGCGGCAGTCCGCCCTGCGTCAGGACCCCGCGCGCGGCATGGCCGAGCAAGTCGGTGCGGCGCTCGTCGCGGCTGGAGCGGGGGGAGCGGTGGCGTGGCATGTCCGGCATCGGCCCTCCTATCCCGGTCGCAGGCTTTTCGCAGCTGATCGATGCGGCATAGCCTAGTGCCTGCCCGGAGCAAATGCCTGCCTGCCCTGTTCTGTCTGCGACTGCTGCAAGTCATTCACCAGCGCGACATAGGGGCGATAGGCGATGAGGATGAGAAGCAGCGAAATCGCCGCCATCACCACACAAACCAGCAGGATCGAGAGATGGATCATGTTGGGGTCGCGGAACACATGATCGTTGAGCACCGCGATCAAGGTCGGACCGAGGCCGAGGCCGAGCATGTTCACGACCAGCAGCGAGATCGAAATGGCGGTGCCGCGCATCTGGTTCGGCACCATCTGCTGCAGGATGGCGGGGCTCAGGCCGTTCATGAACGTTGGTAGGAAGATCGATGCCGCCAACGGCAGCAATGCCCAACTCGCGTCGGGAAGCAGCGTATAGCCGACGATGAACGGAATGGTCAGGAGCTTGACGGCGATCGCGATGCGCAGCCGCCCGCCGGGCCCGTGACGGCGGGTCATGACGTCGCCCAGCCATCCCCCCATCAGCACGCCCGCCGTGCCGAAGACCAGCAGCAGCAAGCCGTATGTGTGCCCGATCTCGACC
>NZ_DASWTD010000314.1:0-10368 GCF_036402335.1 Sphingopyxis sp.
TTACGCCTATGCGACGCGGCTGATCTCGGCGATCACCCTCCCCCTCGCCGCCGTGCTTGCTGCGGGCAGCGCGTCGCTGCTGGGACTGTTCGGGCCGCAGGCACAAGCCGCGCAGGCTGCGCTGGTCATCCTGCTCTTCGCTCGCGCGGCAGAGGCGGTCCTCGGCATCGCGGCGCCGGTGCTGCAAGTGGTTGCCGCCTTCAGCCAGCAGCTGACCGCCAGCATCTTCGGCGTCGGTCTTGCGGTGGGTGCGGGGTGGCTGATCGTCGGCCATCTCGATCCGCTGACCGGAGTCACGCTTGCCACCGCGATCGGGGTCGTTGCGATGGCGGGAATTCCGATGCTGCAGCTCGCGTTTACCGAAAAACTTCACCCGTTCGATGCGCAATTCCCCGCGGTCGCCATTCGCGCGATAGCGATCACGCTGGCGGCGGGCGCGCTCACACTGCTCGCCGACCGTCTGCCAGACCTGTTCTCATTGCCGTTGATCGTGCTGATCGCCGCCACGTCGGTCTGGCTGGCGATGCGCTTTGCCTTGCCGCTCGCCGATCGCGCCTCGCTGGGCAAGACCGGTCGCCGGCTGCGATTGCTGGGGGAACAGGACGCATGACCGACATCCCCCCGTCCGCCCGCATCGCTGTCTACGATCTCGACCGCACCGTGCTGCGCAAACCGACCTTTACCCTGTTCCTGTTGTGGGCGGCGTGGCGCGAGGCGCCGTGGCGGTTGCTGCTGCTTCCGGCGCTCGCCGCGCTGATGATCGGCTATGCACTCCGCCTCTACGGGCGCGACCGGTTCAAGCCGGCCGCCATCCGCCTGATGCTCGGTGCCAGCATATCGCCTGCACGCGCCGAGGCGCTCGCTACGCGCTTCGCCGCGTGGCGGGTGCCTCAGGATGTTCCGCCAGGCGCCGCGGCGTGCATCGCGCGCGACCGCGCCGCGGGATACCGGCTGCTGATGGCGACCGCCGCGCCCGAATTCTACGCCGTCGCGATCGCCGACGCGCTCGGATTCGATGCGACCGTCGCTTCGCGTCACCGGCGCGGCGCCGAGGGGAACTGGCTGCCCGCCCTCGACGGGCCCAATTGCTACGGTGCCGAAAAGGCACGCCGCGTTGCCGAATGGCTCGCAGCCAATGGTGCTGGCAAGACCCCCCATATTCGTGCCTATTCGGACCATCTCAGCGACGCGCCGACCTTTGCCCTCGCCAGCGAGGCCTGGCTGGTCGGCCGCGGCGACAAATTCGTCCGGCTGGCAGCACAGCATGGCTGGCACGCAGCGGATTTCGAGGACGCCGCGGCGGGCGCGGTGATCAGGGCCCGATAATGCGTATCCTCTTCCTGTTCATCGGCGAACCCCACCAGATATTCCACGCACTTCCTATCGCTGCCGAAATGGCGGCCGAGGGCCATCAGGTCGAAGTCGCCGTCGCGAGCCCGGATCATCTGCGCATGGTCGACCAGGTGGCAGACGCCTATCCGGGCTTTGCTCCGCGCGTCACGCTGCTCGGCCAGCGGGGCATCAGCCGCTGGCTGCGCGATCGCGCGCTCATCCGCCATCCGCGCCTGCCCATCCTGTTCGGCGCGCTCGGTTTCCTGCGCCAGTTTGACGCGATCGTCGTCCCCGAACGGACGACCACCGCGATCCGGCACTTCCTTTCGCGCCGGACGCACCTGATCTTCACTCCACATGGCGCGGGCGACCGCGCAATCATGCTCGATCCGCGTGACCGGCATTTCGATTTCGTGCTGGTGGCGGGCAAAAAGAGCGAGCAGCGCCTGCTCGAAGCGGGGACGATCCGCCCCGGTCATTATGCCGTCAACGGCTATGTGAAGCTCGACCTGATGACGCGGCTGCAGAAAATGCGCGAGCCCCTGTTCGACAATGGTCGCCCGACCGTTCTTTATGCACCACATTTCCATCGCGGGCTGTCTTCGTGGGACCGGTTCGGCCGCGATATCATCGACTGGTTCGCCGGTCAGGATCGCTACAATCTGGTGGTTGCCCCGCATGTCAGACTGTTCGCCGAGGCGGGCGATGCCGCGCGCGATGCCATTCGGCAACTCGCCGTGCCGGACAAGATATTGATCGACCTGCAATCCGACCGATTGTTCGATATGAGCTATACGAGCGGCGCCGACATCTATCTCGGTGACGTCAGCAGCCAGGTCTACGAATTTCTTGGTTCCCCACGCCCGTGCCTGTTCCTCAACGCGCATCGCGTCGATTGGGTCGGCGATCCCGATTACCTCTTCTGGACCCTTGGCGATGTTATCGACGACCTGACCCAATTGCCGTTCGCGCTCAACCAGGCGCCCGCTCGGCACGTGCACTACGTTGACGCACAATGCGACAGGCTGGCCGAATCGATCGGCGGCGACCCGGCCGGCGCGGCGCAGCGCGGCGCCGAGGCGATCTCGCGCTTCCTTGCAAAGAACGCCGGGCAGGATAAGAGCGGCGGATGACCGACGCCAAGTCCTTGCCCGCCCTGACGCCGATCGGCGATAATCCGACGCTGCTGTGGGGCATGACCAATGCCGAACGGCTACGCCGGCTGGCGCGCGCGGAAGGCTTGCCCGAAACCATTCCGGCGTCAGGCGCAGAGCTCGCCGTCAATCTGGATTACGTGTTCGATCCAGTGTGGCTGCGCCACATGCTGACACTCCCCGGCGCGGTGCTGATGGACGGCGACACGCTCGTGATGGCGCATCTTACCGGCGGGATGCGGCCCGAGGATATCGCGGGACATCGCAGCGAACTCACGATCATCGACTATCGCGACAATCCGCAAATCTATAACAGGCAGCTCCGCAAGCTCGACTGTCCGTTCGTCCAGCGACTGACCCCCGAGACGCGGCGCGAAATCGAACGGAAGAGCTATTTTGGCGCCTACAAGGGCGTCACCGACGCGCTCACCAAATATCTGTGGCCCGAAATCGCGCTGTGGCTGACGCGCGGCGCCGCGAGCATCGGCATGACCCCGAACATGGTCACCGCGATCGGCGCGGCGCTCTGCATCTATGCCACTTATCTCTTCGCCTACGGCCATTACTGGACCGGCATGCTCGCGGGCTTCATCTTCATGGTGCTCGACACCGTCGACGGAAAGCTGGCGCGCTGCACGATCACCTCGTCGAAATGGGGCAATGTCGCCGACCACGGCGTCGACCTGATCCATCCCCCTTTCTGGTGGTATTTCTGGGGTGTCGGGCTCGGCACATGGGGGCTCGCCCTCTCGAACCAGACCTTCTTGCTAGTCATGATTGCGGTCGTCGCCGGCTATATCCTCCAGCGCGTGATCGAGGGACTGTTCATCAAGGACTTCGGCATGGACATCCATGTCTGGCAGAAGTTCGACAGCGACTTCCGCCTGATCACCGCGCGGCGCAACCCGAATATCGCGATCCTCTTCTTCGCGACGCTTGCCGGACGCCCCGACCTCGGGCTGATCGCGCTGGCATGGTGGACCGTCATCTCGCTGGTCGTCCACGCGGTGCGGCTGGTGCAGGCCTATGCCGTAAAGCGTTCGGGCCGCCCGATCGTCAGCTGGATGGAAGAAGCATGAACGAGACCATCGCCAAATTCGGCCATCCCGCCACGCTGATCGCCGAATATGAGCATTGGGTCGTGTTGCTGCGCCCCGCGCAGCCGACGCTCGGCGCGCTGGTGCTGGCGGCGAAGTCGGATGCGCGGGCGTTCGGCGAGCTGCCCGCCGAGGCGCATGCCGAACTCAAGGTTGCAACCCACGCGATCGAAGCCGCGCTGACCCGAGCCGTCGGCTATGCGAAAATCAATTATCTCATGCTGATGATGGTTGACCCGCACGTCCATTTCCACGTCCTGCCCCGCTATGACGGCGAACGCAGCGGCGCGGGTTTGACCATCGCCGATGCCGGCTGGCCAGCGCAGCCCGATCTCGGACAGGCGGTAAAGCTGGATGAGGCAGAGACGGCAGCCGTTGTCGGCTGGCTCAAACCCTATTTCGCGTAGCGGCCTTCTTCGGCCCATTTCGCGGTCAGCGCATCGGCGGCTTCGACGTCCTGCGGGAAGTCCACTTCCTGCCACTCAAGCCCTTCGATCGACACGGTGCCGACGCGGTTGCCCTTGGCGATGATGTCGATCGCGCGGAGGTACCAGCGCTCGACCCCGTCGGGGGTACGCATCATCTGGTCGACCTGATTGCGGAAGATCGACGGGCCGTCGCCGACGAACGCCAGCATGCCGATCGATTCGGCATTGGTGTCGGGCGGCAGCAGCCGCTTGCCGATGTGATGCAGGCGCCCTTCGGCGTCGCGATTCACCTTCATATCGTCGTCGTCATAGTCGGCCTTGACATCGACGGTGACGTTGATCGGTTCGTTCGCGCCCGCGATCAGCTTCGCGACGATCTCGTCCGAGATGATGGTATCGCCGTTGAGGATGATGAAATCGCGGTCCATCTCTTCGCGCGCGATCCAGCAGGTGCCGAGATTGTCGGCGACCTGGAAGAAGGGATTGAAGAGCGTGCGAATGCGCGCGCCAGTGTCGCGGTAAAGCTGCAGCGCATGGTCCTCGACGCGTTCGGTGCGAAAGCCCGTAACCACGACGATGTCCTTGATCCCGTTCGCAACGAGCGCCGCGACCTGCCAGCTGATGAGGCTACGGCCGTTGAACTCGATCAGGCATTTGGGGATGTCGCGGGTCAGCGGCAGCAGGCGCGAGCCCTGCCCGGCCGACAGGATGATGGCTTTGTCGATGGTCATAGGGGCTGCCCTATAGCGCCTTGCCGCCGCGCGGCAAATATCGCTTCGATCAGTTCGATGTCGGCGGGCTTGTCGGCGTCGATGCACGCTTCGGGATCAGCCATCGGGACGACCTTCGCCTGAAGCCCGAACCGCAGCCCGGCGCGCGCGACGCCCTGCTGGATCGTAAAGAGGCGAAGCAGCGCTCCGATGAGCAGCCACGGACCGAAAGCGGCGATAATTCTCAGCCCCTTCTTGCGATCGCGCTCGATACGCCCCCAGAAATCGAGCAGCGGCAGCACGCGGCGCCCGCGCAAACGGAACATATTCGCCCCCGACCACCAGCCGCCACGGAATTTCAGCCAGGTGCGTTTGGATTCGGGATAGCGCGCGAGCAGAATTTCGCGCTCGACCATCGCGACCGCGACATCGCTGTCTCCGGCTCCGCTCAGGAATTCGGCGATCATCGTCGGCGTAAGCAGTACATTGTCGGCGGTCGTCACGAGCAACGGATCGTCGCCCGGTGGCAACGCTGCGGCGAGCGAGTTGCTGATCCCCTGTCCCGAATCCGCGAAAAGCAGGTCGGCGAGTCCCATCAGTCCTGGCTCGGCCGCGAGTTCGGCGCTGTTCTGCGCGAGGATCATGATTGTGCCGACTTCGGGCGACGCGCGGAGCGCCTTTACCACGTGGACAAGCATCGCCTGTCCCGCGATCGGCAGCAACGCCTTGGTCGATGCGCCGCTCCCCGTCAGCAGCGGGTCGGGACCGGGGCGGCTGCCCGCGAGGACGATCGCCGGGATCGCGGCGATCACCGCACGGCCTCTGTCGTTGGCACAATGCGGCGCCCCGTCACACCGCGCAGGAAATCAGTCGCCTCTTCCAGCACCGGTCCCTTGCCCCGAAATGGCGCAGCGAGCGCCATCACGATGCCAGTGTGCCCCATGCCCGGATAGATGCGCAGCGTCACTGCGCCACCCGCCTTATCGATCGCCGCGGCGAGGTTCTGGCTGTTGCGCGGGCGCACGGTGTCGTCCTCATCGCCGGTCGCGAGCCATAAGGGCGGCGCATCGCCGCGCGCGAAATGGATCGGCTGCGTTTTTTCGATCGGCTTGACCTTGCCCATCGCCTTGTCACCGCGGCCACCCTTTTCGAGCGGCAGAAAGTCATAGGGGCCAGCAAGCCCCGCGACGCCGCGGATGATCGACGGATCGCTCTTCACCGCGCGCAGCCATTGCGGATCGAGCGCAAGCATCGCGGCATTATAGGCGCCCGCCGAATGCCCCATCAGCGCAATGCGGTCGGGGTCACCGCCGAGCTTGGCGATATGTTCGTGCGTCCACGCCACGGCCGCTGCGCTATCCTCGATAAAGTCGGGCCAATGCGCCTTGGGCACGAGCCGATAATCCGGAATCGCGACAACGAAGCCCTGCCGCGCCAGGGCGCGCCCGGCAAAGCCATAACTGTCGCGCTCGCCGCTGTCCCAACCGCCGCCATAGAAGAAGACGATGACGGGCAACCGGTCGCCCGTATCGGCATTTTCGGGCACCCAGATGTCGAGCGACTGGCGCGGCCCGCGGCCGTACGGCTGGTCGGCGAGCAGCAGCCGCGCGCCATCGCCCTGCCCGAGCAGCCGGTCGGCCATGTTGAGCGACTTCGCGCCCCCCGCGACGATCATCTTGGCCCCGCCGCCAAACAGCAGCACGAGCAGCAGCACCACGAAAAGGAATTTGATCAACCGTCGTCCTTTGGAAACCGGCCCCGCCATTCTCCGCGCCCTACAGGGCTGCGGGGCGCCGAACAAGACGGCTGCACGATATGCGCCGCGACCTTTTCGGCGTTCGCGCGTAGGACAGGGCAATGACCGCCAGCTTCACCCGCCCCGCCCTTGTCTGCAACCTGCGTAGCGGCAGTTCTGACGAGGCGCTCGTCGGCCGTTTGGCCGGGATCTGTCGCGCCGCGGATGCGCCGCTCGTCCGCACGATCATTCTTCCCGACGGCGATCTGCCGTCTGCGACCATGCTGGAGGGCGACAGCGTCGACCTGCTGCTGGTCCTGAGCGGCGACGGCACGCTCAACGCGGCCGCTGGCAAGCTCGAGACATGGAACGGCGCGATGCTCCCGCTTCCGGGCGGGACGCTCAACCTGTTTCACAAGACGCTGCACGGCGATCGCAATCCCGAGGAGGCCTTACGAGACGCGCTGGGCGGCAAGGCACGCGCAGTCCATCCGCCAACGATTCTCTGCGATGCCGGGCGAGCCTACATCGGCGTCATCGCCGGGCCGACGACGGCGTGGGCCGAAGTTCGCGAGCAATTCCGCTCGCTAAGCCTAAGCGGCCTTGCCGAAGCCATCCCCGACGCGATCGATGCGACGCTGCATGGCGACGGTGTCCGCATCCGCGGCACTGACCAGTCGTTCCAGGCGATCAACCTGACACCAAAGGCCGACGGCATCCTCGCCGAAGGCCTGATCACCGACAGCGCGGGATCGATCCTGCGCCACGGAATCGCCTGGCTCGGCGGCGACTTTCGCGAAGGCCCAAGCGTCGACCTGTCCGAGCGCCGCGCGGTCGTCATTGAAGGCAGCGGAACGATCGGCCTGCTTCTCGACGGCGAACCGGCCGAACTGCCGCCCGGCGCGACCTACCGCCTGGAGCCCAGCCCGCTCGCATTTCTCGCTACGGCCCCCGTCACCGCATGACCCGGCTCTTCCATATCAGCGACCTCCATTTCGGGCTGGAAGACCGCGCTGCGCTCGCCTGGTTTACCGATTGCGTCCGACGCGAGCAGCCCGATGCCGTGCTGATCACCGGCGATTTGACCATGCGGGCGCGCAGCCGCGAATTCGCAGCCGCATGCGGCTGGATCGGCGCGCTCGACGTGCCGGTGACGGTCGAGGTCGGCAATCATGACCTCCCCTATTTCAACCCGGTCGCCCGCTTCTTTTATCCCTATCGCCGCATCCGCGGGATTGAGCGGCTGGTCGAACGCGAACTCGACCTCGCGGGGGTTGTGGTCGTCCCGCTCAAGACGACTGCACGCGCACAATGGCGTCTCGACTGGTCGAAGGGCTGGGTGACGAGGCGGGCATTGGAGAAGACGCTCGCCGCGATCGATGCCTTGCCACACGGCACGACGGTGCTCGTCACCGCGCATCACCCGCTGGTCGAGGCAGGCACGAAGGGCCGCGCGCTGACCCGCGGCGGCGAACGCGCACTCGCGGCGCTGGCCGAGCGCGGCGTCGCGGCGGTGCTCACCGGCCACGTCCACGATGCTTTCGATCTGGTGAAAGAGACCGCCGGCGGCCCCGTTCGCATGATCGGCGCGGGCACGCTGTCGCGGCGCATCCGCTCGACCCCGCCGAGCTTCAACGACCTGAGCGTCGAAGGCGCAGCGATCGGCGTGCGCGTCCGCAACCTCGACCATGTCCCGACCCCCGACATGCAAATCGACGATGTCCCGCCCGACGCGCTGCCGCCACGCGAACCCGGCGAGCCGGTCGCGCCCGTCGCCGCCGTGCCGCCGGTGGATCCACCAGTGCATTGACGCCGCGCCCCATTGACGCATCCCGGCGCCCCGTTACGTTGCAAGAAAAAACGGGATGAGGACATATGCTGACCAAAGGTGACGATTTTCCGTTGCATCAGACCAGCGAACCGATCGCGTTCGCCGGGACAGACCGCAACTTTTACGACCGCTATTTCTTCAACGGCTACAGCCCCGACGGCTCGATCTTCTTTGCCGCGGCGATGGGATTTTATCCGCAGCTCGGCATCGTCGATGCCAGCTTCTGTGTCATCGTCGACGGAGTGCAGCATAATCTTCGCGCCAGCCGGCGTTCGGGCGGCGAACGGCTGAACCTGTCGGTCGGACCGATCGCGCTCGGCATCGACATACCGCTCGAGATCGTCACGCTGACCATCGCGCCGAACGACGGGCCGCTCGCGGGCGAACTGCGTTTCACCGGCCGCCATTTCCCGATCGAGGAACCACGCTTCATCCGCCGCAACGGCACACGGCTGTTCATGGACTATACGCGCATGACGCAGAACGGCCATTGGTCGGGCTGGCTGTCGGTCGATGGCCGGCGCGTCGATGCCGGCGCCGACTGGCCCGGCACGCGCGACCGCAGCTGGGGTGTCCGCCCCGTCGGCGCGAGCGAGCCCCAACCGCCGCCCGAGGGCAATTTCAGCCAATTCTTCTGGTTGTGGACACCGTGCAATTTCGAAGGCAGCTCGCTCTTCTTTCACAGCAACGACGATGGCGCGGGCAATCCGTGGAACCGCCGCGCGGTGATCGTCGGCGATGGCGGGATCGAGCAGCATTTCGACGCCGCAACCTTTACGGCAAACTGGCAACCCGGATCGCGGCGGATCGCCAGCATGTCCGCCAAACTGGGGAGCGGCCGTTCGCTGACGCTGACGCCCACCGGGCCGGTCTTCGCGATGAGCGGGCTTGGCTACACGCACCCGGTCTGGGGCCACGGCCTCGACCATGGCCCCGAACCTGCCGTCGCGTACGACAGGCTTTCGGACGTCGAACGCGGCTGGGGCAATCCGCTGGCGATGCATATTCAGGCACTCGTCACCGCCGAGCTTGTCGATGGCGACAATGTTCATCGCGGGGTCGGCGTGCTCGAACAATTGTTCGTGGGCCCGCATGAACCCACCGGCCTTGCAGGCCTGATGGACCCGGCGCGATGAGTTTCCCGACCTGCCCCGAGGCAATGTCGCCCGCATGGTTGGCCGGGGCGCTGGGACAGGGCGCCGAAACACTGCGCGGCTTCACCGTCGCCAAGGTCGGCACCGGCCAGATGTGCGACAGCTTTCGCCTGACGCTCGACTGGACGGGCGATTTCGGCGCACCGTCGACGGTCGTCGCCAAATGCCCGAGCCATGACGAGGCGAGCCGCCATATCGCGAAACTGACGGGCACATACGTCAAGGAAGTCAGCTGGTACCGCGAACTGGCGGCAGGAAGCGGTGTAGCCGCGCCCTCATGCCACCATGCCGAGATCGCCGACGACGATGTCGATTTTGTCCTGATCCTCTCGGACCTCGCCCCCGCGCGGCAGGGCGACCAGCTCGCGGGGCTGGGTCTGGCCGGGCTCGTTCCCTGCATCGACGCCGCAGCGGGGCTCCATGCGTTACTGTGGAACGACCCGCGGCTCGATACACTCCCCTGGCTCGCACGTGACAATGGCGACGTGATCCGCGCGCTGTTCCCGCAGCTCTATGCGGGATTTCGCGAACGCTATGCGGAGCGGCTCGAACCCGAGGTGCTCGACCTCGGCGCGGGGATCGCCCAGCGGCTCGACGCCTATCTCGCGCGGCAGACCGCGGCACGGACGATCGTCCACGGCGACCTGCGCATCGACAATATCCTCTTCGCGCCCGATGGCGAAAGCTGCTGGCTGGTCGACTGGCAGACGCTCGGGCGCGGCAGCGGCGCGACCGACCTCGCCTATCTGATTGGCACGAGCATCGCCGACCCCTTCGAGCGCGCCGCGGCCGACCGGCCGGCGTTCGACCACTGGATCGCGGCGCTCCGCCAGCGCGGCGTCGATCCCGACCCCGACGCGCTTTGGACCGACTATCGGGTCGGCGCGCTCAGCGGATATTTCATGGCGGTCTTCGCATCGATGAGCG
>NZ_DASWTD010000315.1:0-4411 GCF_036402335.1 Sphingopyxis sp.
TACCGAACCGCTGCTCCACAAATACCGGCAGGCGAAAAAGGCGGCCTGAACGGCTGCCGACGACCGATTGCGGACGTTTCTTCTCCCCTCCCGCAGGCGGGAGGGGTCGGGGGTGGGCAGCGACGGTGCGATGGCCCACCCCGCTGCGGCTAGCCAGCCAGCTGGCAAGCCTCGCTGCCCCTCCCGCCTGCGGGAGGGGATCGTCACGCGCTTCCTAAACGTCAACTCACCACCCCAAATCGGACGCCTGGAAAAAAGGCCTTTCCTACATTATCCGGCTATGCCAGCCTTCATCCGGCTCTTTCATTTGGCGAACGAAAGCGGTCGCTGCCCGGCTTGCGGGTGCGGCCACGGCGGGCGCGTCCGGCACGCCGGGGGATCCAAAGCGGGGGCGCATGGGGCTGAACTTTACTGAACTTTGGAAAAGCCGACCCTCTCCATCGTCATCCCGGACTTGATCCGGGATCCACGGCAGCCCTCGCCTTCTGGACCCCGGATCAAGTCCGGGGAGACGAGGCGGATTGCGTAGGCTACTGCAAATCCTCAACGCTCTGTTAACCATAGTGCAACCCCGTCATCGTAATTTCACAAAGCCATCCGCTTTTCCCTTGCGGTGGGGCGGCGGCATCGCCACGTTGCATTTCTAAGGGGGCCGCTCTCCCCGGCCTGGTCCCCGCAAGGAGATGAAGACCATGCCGTCCTTTTCGGAAAGCCTCGAAAAGACATTACACAACGCGCTGAAGGCTGCTTCGGAGCGCCACCACGAATATGCGACGCTTGAGCATCTGCTCTACGCGCTGATCGACGACGATCATGCCGCCGAAGTGATGCGCGCGTGCGGCGTCGCGCTCGACGACCTGCAATCGGCGGTCGTCCACTATCTCGATACCGAACTCGACAGTTTGAAGGTCGAGGGCCACAGCGACCCGTCGCCCACGTCGGGTTTCCAGCGCGTCGTCCAGCGCGCGATCCTGCACGTCCAGTCGTCGGGCAAGGATGAGGTGACGGGCGCCAACGTCCTTGTCGCGCTCTTCTCCGAACGCGAAAGCTACGCCGTCTATTTCCTCCAGCAGCAGGACCTGACGCGCCTCGACGCGGTGTCCTACCTCAGCCACGGCGTCGGCAAGGGCGGCAAGCCCTCGCCGCAGGCCGAGCCCGAGGAAAAGGAAGAGGCGAAGGACAAGAGCGAAGGCAAATCCAAGAAGGAAACCGCGCTCGACCAGTTTACCGTCAACCTCAACGAGAAGGCCAAGGTCGGCAAGGTCGATCCGCTGATCGGCCGCAGCGCCGAGGTCGACCGCACGATCCAGATCCTCTGCCGCCGCAGCAAGAACAACCCGCTCTATGTCGGCGATCCCGGCGTCGGCAAGACCGCGATCGCCGAAGGCCTCGCGCGCAAGATCGTCGAGGGCGACGTGCCCGAGGTGCTGCTGCCCGCGGTGATCTATTCGCTCGACATGGGCGCGCTGCTTGCCGGCACGCGCTATCGCGGCGATTTCGAGGAACGGCTGAAACAGGTCGTGACCGAACTCGAAGGCCTGCCGCACGCGATCCTGTTCATCGACGAAATCCACACCGTCATCGGTGCCGGTGCGACGTCGGGCGGCGCGATGGATGCATCGAACCTGCTCAAGCCCGCCTTGTCGGGCGGCGCGATCCGCTGCATCGGCTCGACGACGTACAAGGAGTTCCGCAACCATTTCGAAAAGGACCGCGCGCTTCTCCGCCGGTTCCAGAAGATCGACGTGATCGAGCCGAGCCTCGAGGATACCAAGAAGATCCTTGCGGGCCTGCGCAGCGCATTCGAGGCGCACCACCAGGTGCGCTACACGCAGGATGCGATCAACGCCGCGGTCGACCTGTCGGCGCGCTACATCAACGACCGCAAATTGCCCGACAAGGCGATCGACGTGATCGACGAGGTCGGCGCGATGCAGATGCTCGTCGCCCCGTCGAAGCGCAAGAAGACGATCACCGCCAAGGAGATCGAAGCCGTGATCGCGACGATGGCGCGCATCCCGCCCAAGTCGGTCTCGACCGACGACAAGGCGACGCTCGCGAGCCTGGAGACCGACCTCAAGCGCGTCGTGTTCGGCCAGAACACCGCGATCGAGGTGCTGTCGTCGGCGATCAAATTGAGCCGCGCGGGCCTGCGCGATCCCGAAAAGCCGATCGGCAATTATCTGTTCAGCGGTCCGACCGGCGTCGGCAAGACCGAGGTCGCGAAGCAGCTTGCGTCGATCATGGGCATCCCGCTCCAACGCTTCGACATGTCCGAATATATGGAGCGCCATTCGGTCAGCCGCCTGATCGGCGCGCCTCCGGGCTATGTCGGTTACGATCAGGGCGGTCTGCTCACCGATGCGATCGACCAGAATCCGCATTGCGTGCTGCTGCTCGACGAGATCGAAAAGGCGCATCCCGACCTGTTCAACATCCTGTTGCAGGTCATGGACCACGGCCGCCTGACCGATCATCATGGCAAGACGGTCGACTTCCGCAACGTCATCCTGATCATGACGACCAATGCGGGCGCCAGCGACATGGCACGCGAGGGCATCGGCTTCGGCGCGTTCACGCGCGAGGATGTGCAGGAAGAAGCGGTGAAGAATCTCTTCACCCCCGAATTCCGCAACCGCCTCGATGCGATCGTGCCCTTCGGTTACCTGCCGCCCGAAGTCGTCGCGCGCGTCGTCGACAAGTTCATCCTCCAGCTCGAAATGCAGCTTGCCGACCGCAACGTCCATATCCAGCTCGACGATGCGGCGCGCGAATGGCTGACCGGCAAGGGCTATGACAAGCTCTATGGCGCGCGTCCGATGGGCCGCCTGATCCAGGAAAAGATCAAGCAGCCCCTCGCCGAGGAACTGCTCTTCGGCAAGCTCGTCCACGGCGGCGAGGTCAAGGTGAAGATGAAGACCGGCGACGACGCCCATGTCGGCAACCCGCTGGCCTTCGAAATCACCCCCGCTGCGCCCAAGGCCGGCAAGGGCAAGCCGAAAGCCGACAAGGCGAAGAAGGCTGCCGAATAAAGACGGAGGGGCGGCCAGCGTGCCGCCCCTCGCTTTTTCAGCCTCCAGCGACTATATCACCCCTATGTACGACTATGTCTCTGTAACCGCCGCCGACGCTGCGGCCCCTGCCCGCGTTCGCGACGGCACGATCAAGCTCCACGACGAAGCGGGCTTTGCCGGCATGCGCAAGGCAGGCAGGCTGTCGGCCGAAATCCTCGATGCGCTCGTTCCCTTCGTCCAGCCGGGCGTGACGACTGCTCAGATCGACGACCTCGTCCGCACGATGATGTTAGAGGGCGGCGGTATTCCCGCGACATTGGGCTATCGCGGTTTCACGCACAGCTGCTGCACCAGCATCAACCATGTCGTCTGCCACGGCATCCCCGACGACAAGCCGGTGCGCGAGGGCGACATCGTCAACATCGACGTCACCAGCATCGTCGACGGCTGGCACGGCGACACGAGCCGCATGTATCTGGTCGGCGACGTACCGATCAAGGCGAAGCGGCTCGTCGAGGTCACCTATGAATGCCTGATGCTCGGGATCGAGCAGGCGAAGCCCGGCAACCGCATGGGCGACGTCGCGCACGCGATCCAGACGCATGCCGAGCGCCACCGCTATTCGGTCGTCCGCGATTTCTGCGGCCACGGTCTCGGCCAGATGTTCCACGACGCGCCCGAGGTTGTCCACGCCGGCCGCCCCGGCACCGGCCCCGAACTCCGCCCCGGCATGTTCTTCACGATCGAGCCGATGATCAACACCGGCAAATATGCGGTGAAGATGCTCCCCGACGGCTGGACCGCGGTCACCCGCGACCGCTCGCTGTCGGCGCAGTTCGAACACAGCATCGGCATTACCGAGACCGGCTGCGAGATTTTCACCGCCAGCCCCAAAGGCCTGAACGCGCCGCCTTGGCAGTGATAGCCGCGTAATCGCAATTAACTGTTCCCCGGCGAAAGCCGGGGTCCAGAGCGTTCTCACGCAACGCCGGCTCTATTTCGCTCTGGGCCCCGGCCTTCGCCGGGGAACAGCCAGTGCGTCGCGCGCCAAACCCCCTCCCCCACCCCCCATTTTCCCGCTTGCACCCTTGCGCCTTCGCGCGCAGTCTTGACGTTAACGTCAACGATAGGCGTACAGGGAGAGCGATATGGCGAAACGGGTCTGGACGGCCGCGCTGCTGGGCGGCGCGGCACTGGCATTGGCTTCATGCAACGCATCGAAGAATGACAGTATTTCAGGGACCGGATCGCTCGACGAAGCCGAGAAAGCCAGCGAGACCCTGCTCAAGACCGGCGGCAATGGCGATGATTGGGGCGGCATCGGCTACAGCTATGACGAGCAACGCTTCAGCCCGCTCACCGACATCAACGACAAGAATGTGGGGCAGCTCGGTATC
>NZ_DASWTD010000316.1:0-8888 GCF_036402335.1 Sphingopyxis sp.
GCTGCCGATAGGGATGTGCACCCCGGCGAAAGCCGGGGCCCAGAGCGTAATCGCGCAATGCCAGCCTTCTGACGCCATGGACCCCGGCTTTCGCCGGGGTGCACAAAAGGGTCCGCTCTCCACCCCAAAACAGACATTCGCGCTTATGGAGACGGGTTCAGCCGCCAGTCTCCGCCGTTTCCGGATGCTTCTTGAAGAGCGCCCGGTCGGCGGGACCGAAGCCGCGCGTCCAGATCAGCCAGGCGTAAATGCCGAGAATGAAGGGGACGCCGACCAGCAGCTCGGCCCATTCGGGGAGCTGCGTCGCGCCCCAGCCGAGGACCGCCGCGCCCGCGGTCGCCCAGACGAGCGCCCAGCGCAGGCTGTTCACCGGCGCGCCGAGGACATGCGCGAGCAGTCGCGCCTTGACCACCGACGCAAAGCCGAGCGCGAGCATCAGCGCGAGCGCAACCGCGCCGGCATAGGTGATCGGCGGCAGGCCCATCGATTTGGCAATCAGGATCAGCGCGACGCTGAGCGCCGCCTGCAACGCGAGCGTCGCGATGCTGATCAGCAGGTTGCGGTGGCGCGCGACATAGACGAGCGCCGCCTCGCTGACGACCGCAGTCGCGGCGACGACCTCGGCAGCGAGCAGAAAGGCGAGCGCCGCGGTGCCGCTGACGAATTCGGGACCGACGAGGCCCATCACCGCCTCGCCCGGGATGCCGAGTGCGAGCGCGACGCCGGCCTGTGCGGCGATGATCCAGAAACCGACCTGGCTGACTTGTGCCGCCACGGCGGCAAGCCGGTTTTCGGCAAGGTTGCGCGTGATCACGGGGCCGAGGATCGGCTCGAAGCTGGTCTTGAGCTTCTGCGGCAGCGAGGCGACCTGCTGCGCCATATAATAGATGCCGTAGATCGTCGGCGAGGTGAACTGGCCGAGAATGAACAGGTCGAGCCGCCGCGTTCCCCATTCGATCGCGTCGGCGGCGGCAAGCGGTGCGTTGCGCCGCGCAACTGCAATCAGATGCGCGGGGTGCGGCTGCCACCCGTGCGGACCGCCGTAATGGCGGAGCATCGGGATCAGCGCGGTGAGGAAGGCACCGAGCATGGCGGCGGCGTAGGACAGCATCAGCCCGTCGCGCGCCGAGACGAACCAGAATCCCGCCGCCGCGGCGCTGATTACCCACGGTTCGACGATCGCGCGTGCGCGGACGGTCGCGCCGATGTCGAATTTATAGGCGCAGGCAGCGAGCGCGATGTCGGTGCCGGCGATGGCAAAGACGAGCAGCGCCATCCAGCGGTCGGTGCTGTCGATCCCGCCCGCCGGATACATGAGCTGCGGAAAGAGGAGGAGGAGCGCGGAGCCCGTCGCCGAAGCGAGGAACGCAACGAACATGCCGTCCCACACGGCGGTGCGATGGTCGGCGCCGGGCGCGCTCAATTGCTCGGCAAGGCCGCGTTTCAGGCCCAGCGTCGCGAGCTGCGCGACCAATTCGATGACCAGCACAGCAAAGGCGAAGCGCCCGACCGCTTCGGGTCCGTACCAGCGGCCCGCCACATAGAGGAAGGGCAGGCGCGCGACGAGGCGCAGGATGAAGCCGAAGAAATTGGTGCGTCCGCCCTTGGCAAGCGCCGCCGTGTCCGCATCGCGCGGGGGCGCGTCTGCGGAGGAAGGAGGGGGCGATTGGGGCGCGGCTGCGCTGTCCGTCTGGCTCAAGCCTGGCGCCCCTTCTGCTTTGCCCTGCCGTGCAGTCTAGCGCGGTCGAGGGGGGCAGGCAATTGTATGTGGCAATTCATCGCCCTTCGGGTCGCAGCGGACGGCTGAGCAAGGCCTGAATGGCCTCGGCGACGCGCGTTTCGCCGGCGACGAGGCGCGCGACGGTTTCGGTGATCGGCATGTCGATGCCGTCGGCACGCGCCGCCGCCGCCACGACGGGGGCGCTGAACGCGCCCTCGGCGACGGTGCGGCGATCGGCCATCAATGTCTCGGCCGCCTCGCCGCGCCCGAGCCCCTGGCCGAGCGCGAAGTTGCGCGAGTTCGACGAGGTACAAGTCAGGACAAGGTCGCCGAGTCCGGCGAGTCCCGCGAGCGTTTCGGCCTGTGCACCGAGCGCGAGGCCGAAGCGCGTCATTTCGGCAAAACCGCGGCTGATCAGCGCGGCGCGCGCGTTAAGCCCCAGCCCGGCGCCGTCGACGATACCGCAGGCTATTGCGAGGATATTCTTGACCGCGCCGCCGATCTCCGCCCCGATGACGTCGGTCGAGATATAGGGCCGGAAGTGCGGACGTGCGAGCGCCTGCGCAATGTTTGCGGCAAGGTCCGCGTCGGCGGCGGCGAGCGTGATCGCGGTGGGCAGGCCCGCGGCGACTTCATGCGCAAAGGTCGGGCCCGAGAGGACGGCGTGCGGGCGCTGCGGCGCAAGGTCGCGCGCCATGTCGATCGGGAAGGCGAAGCTGCCCGCTTCCATGCCCTTGCTGCAGAAGATCAGCGGTGCGTCGCCCGGCGGCAGTTCGGCGAGCACGGCACGCAGGAACGGCACCGGGACGACGACAAGCAGCGCGTTGAGATTCGCTATCTCGGCAAGGCTGGTCGTTGCCGTCAGCGAGGGTGAGAGCGCGGCGCCGGGAAGGAAAGCCGGATTGCGATGCTCGGCATTGATCGCGGCGACGACATCGTCCTCGCGCGCCCACAGGCGCACCGGCGTTCCATCGGCGGCGAGAAGCTGCGCGAGTGCGGTGCCCCACGCGCCGCCGCCGATCACGCCGAAACGGGCATATGACGTCATGCTTTCACTCCTGCGCCGCGCACGGCTTCGGCTGCGGGATCGAGCGGCCAGCGCGGGCGCGCGGCCACCGAGAGATCGTCGGTCAGGCCGGCGGCGAAACGCTCGGCCCCGGCCCAGGCGATCATCGCGCCATTATCGGTACAGAGCCACAGCGGCGGCGCGACAAAAGCCTTGTCGAAGCGATTTGCGAGGTCGGTCAGCGCGGTACGGATCGCGCCATTGGCGGCGACTCCGCCGGCGACGACGAAGGCGGTCGCGTCGGGGCACGCGGCGAGAGCGATTCGGCTGCGGTCGACGAGGCAATCGACGACCGCTTGCTGGAAGGATGCGGCGAGATCGGGGATGCCATGCTCGCCGCTCGCGGCGGCGCGCGCGACGGCGCTCTTGAGTCCCGCGAAAGAGAAATGCGGTTCGGCGCTGCCGACGAGCGGGCGCGGGAGAGGAACCGCGCGCGGGTTGCCCTCGGCGGCAATACGCTCGACTGCCGGCCCGCCGGGATAGCCGAGGCCCAGAAGCTTCGCGGTCTTGTCGAACGCTTCGCCCGCGGCGTCGTCGATCGTCGTGGCAAGGCGGCGGTAATCGCCGACGCCGCGCACGAGCAGCAACTGGCAATGGCCGCCCGAGACGAGCAGCAGCAGATAGGGGAATTCAAGGTCGGGATCGGCGAGGCGCGGGCTCAAGGCATGGCCTTCGAGATGGTTGACCGCGATCAGCGGCTTGTTCGCCGCGTGCGCAAGTGCCTTGCCGGTGACGAGCCCGACCATCACGCCGCCGATCAGCCCCGGCCCGGCGGTCGCGGCGATCGCATCGACATCGGCGAGCGACACGCCGGCATCGGCGAGCACGGCTTCGACGATCGGCGCGAGCCGGTCGACATGCGCGCGCGCCGCGATCTCCGGAACAACGCCGCCATAGGGGCTATGTTCGGCCTCTTGCCCCGCGACGCGCTGCGCCAAAATGCGCCGCTTGCTGTCGACAAGCGCTGCCGCGGTCTCATCGCAGCTCGATTCAAGGCCGAGGATCAGGGTCATATTGTTGCGCGTTCCTTTACCCGCCCCTTTATCGGCAGGGCAAGCCGCGCTAGCAGCGGGGACGATGAACCAGTTTCCAACCCCCGAAAACCCGCTGCGCATCGGCACCCGGGCGTCGCCGCTGGCGATGGCCCAGGCGCATATGGCGGCTGCGGCGCTGATTGCCACCCATGGCATCGATTTGGCGGCGCTTGAAATCGTGCCGATGACAGCGACGGGCGACAGGATCCAGGACCGCGCGCTCGCGGAGGTCGGCGGCAAGGCGCTGTGGACGCGCGAACTCGACGCGGCGCTCGACGCCGGTGCGATCGATATCGCGGTCCATTCGCTGAAGGATGTCGAAACGCTCCGCGATGCGCGCTTTTTCCTCGGCGCGATGCTCGAACGCGCCGATCCGCGCGACCGGCTGGTGGTGCGCGAGGGGATTGCTGCAGCGACGATCGCCGACCTGCCGCACGGCGCGCGGCTGGGAACGAGCAGCCCGCGGCGCGCGGCGCAAGTGAGGCGGATCCGTCCCGACCTCGAAACATTATTGCTGCGCGGCAACGTCGCGACGCGCCTCGCCAAGATCGCGGGCGGCGACGCCGACGCAACCCTGCTGGCGGCGGCGGGTCTCGATCGGCTGGGGATGCACGATGTCGGCACGGTGCAACCGGTCGAGATGCTGCTTCCCGCGGCGTCGCAGGGCGCGATCGGGATCGAATGTCGCGGCGACGATGACGGCGTGCGCGCGTTGCTCGCGCCGATCGACCACGCGCCGACACACCAGGCGGTGGCGGCCGAGCGCGCCTTCCTCGCGGCGCTCGGCGGCGATTGCCGGTCGCCCGTCGCGGCCCACGCGCATTGGCAGGATGACGGCAAGCTGCGCCTCGATGCCGAGATTTTCTCCGACGATGGCGCCGACCATGCCGCGGGGCATGTCCTTGTCGCCGGGCCCGGGGCGGCCGGGGAACTCGCGCATCGACTGCTCGGCGAGGCGCCCGAAAGCGTGCGACGCCTGTTCGCGGCATGACCGAGAGCCCGCCGCTGATCGTCACACGGCCCGAACCGGGCAATGCAGCGACGGTCGGGCGGGCGCAGGCGCTGGGGTTCGACGCGCACGCGATCCCGCTTTTCGCCGCGCGACCGCTCGAATGGGCGGTTCCCGCGGCCCGCGATTTCGATGCGTTGCTGCTGACCAGCGCTTTGGCTCCGGACATGGCCGGACCCGACCTCGCGCGCATCGCATCGTTACCCGCCTATGCCGTCGGCGCGGCGACTGCACGCGCCGCCGATGCGGCTGGATTGACAGTCGCGATGACCGGATCGGCCGGCGCGCAGCAGCTTCTTGACGCTATGACGTCAGGAAAAATCCGTAATATATTATGGCTTTGCGGTCGCGACCGGTCCGAATTCGACGCGCGGGGCGCCGCCATCGAGGCGCGGCCTTGCTATGCCGTCGATCCCGTACCGCCGCCCCCCGACTGGTCCGAATTGATCGCGGCGCCGGCGGTTCTGCTTGCGCATTCGGTGCGCGCGGCGACGCGCATTTCGGAGCTTGTCGGCGACGCGCGCGGGCATCTGGCGCTGGTCGCGATCAGCCCGCCGGTCGCGGCAGCGGCGGGCGGCGGCTGGGCCCGGCTTGCCGTTTCGGAACAGCCCGACGACGCGGCAATGTTGGCACAGGTGCGTGCTTTGTGGCACAAGGGCGCAAAATAGGGTCGTTCGAAAGAGAAACATGGCAATCGACAGCATCGACACCTCCTCGCCCGCGCCCGTGCCGGTGGACGAGGCGGTTCCGGCAAGGGGACTATCGTTTCGCGCCCTCGCCATTGGTGCCTTCCTCCTGCTTCTGGTCGGCATTGCCGGCGGCGGCTGGGCGGTGAACCGCTGGCTGACGGGGAATGACAGCATCCCGGTCGCGAAAATGATCGAATCCCCCGGCGGCGCGGCAAACCCGCTTCCGGTTGCCGCCGCCGCAAAGGCGGCCGGCGCCGGCGAGCCTCTGGTGGTGGCGCCGGTCGACGGCGCCAACGCACTCGCGGCGCGCGTCGCCGAACTCGAACAGCGCCTGTCGCGCATCACGCTCGAGGCCGAATCGGCTTCAGGCAACGCCTCGCGCGCCGAAGGGCTGCTTGTCGCCTTTGCCGTGCGGCGCGCGCTCGATCGCGGCCTGTCGCTCGGTTATCTCGACGCCCAGCTGCGCCTGCGCTTTGGCGACGACCAGCCGAATGCGGTCAAGACGATCATCGACACGTCGCGCGAACCGGTGACGCTCGAACAGCTTCGCGCCGGGCTCGACACGCTGGCGCCGCAGCTCGTCGGGCGCGGCGGCGACGGAAACGGTAGCCTGTGGACCGGGCTTCGCCGCGAACTCGGCGAATTGTTCGTCGTGCGCGCCGCGGGGACGCAATCGCCGCGGGCTTCCGAACGGCTCGATCGCGCGCGGCGCTATCTGGGCGCGGGGCAGGCCGATCAGGCCATTGCCGAGGTCGAGGCGATGCCGGGCGCCGCGGCTGCGAACGACTGGCTGATCGACGCACGGCGCTATCATGAAGCGCGGCGCGCGCTTGACCTGATCGAGACGGCGGCGATATTGGAGCCGCGCGACAGCCCCGCTGCCGCGCTGGCCCGAAAAACGGCCGAACCGACCCCGTAGCGACCCGTCCATGGGTCGCTTTTGAAGAAAGCTGACCCATGGCCCTCGCCGATCCGCAGCGCATCGAAGCGCTCGACCCGCTCGACCCCCTCCAGCTCGACGCCGAACTGAGCGAAGAAGAGCGGATGGTCCGCGATACCGCGCGCGCCTATGCGACCGATGCGCTGTTGCCGCGCGTTACCTCGGCGTTTCTCGACGAGCGTTTCGACCGCGAGATCATGTCCGAAATGGGCGCGCTCGGCCTGCTCGGCGCGACGATCGATCCCGAATATGGCGGCGCGGGCCTCAACTATGTCAGCTATGGCCTCATCGCGCGCGAAGTCGAGCGCATCGATTCGGGCTATCGCTCGGCCTGCTCGGTGCAAAGCTCGCTCGTGATCCACCCGATCAACGCTTATGGCAGCGAGGAACAGAAGCGCAAATATCTGCCCGGGCTGACCTCGGGCGAACTCGTCGGCTGTTTTGGCCTGACCGAACCCGATGCGGGCAGCGACCCCGGGGGGATGCGCACCCGCGCCGAAAAGGTCGAAGGCGGCTATCGCCTCAAGGGCGCGAAGATGTGGATCACCAATTCGCCGATCGCCGACGTCTTCGTCGTGTGGGCGAAGTCCGACGCGCACGATGGTGCGATCCGCGGCTTCGTGCTCGAAAAGGGCATGAAGGGCCTGTCGGCGCCGAAGATCGAGGGCAAGGTGAGCCTGCGTGCTTCGGTGACGGGCGAGATCGTCATGGATTCGGTCGAGGTTGGCGAAGACGCGCTGTTGCCGCATGTGTCGGGGTTGAAGGGACCGTTCGGCTGTCTCAACCGCGCGCGCTACGGTATCGGCTGGGGTGCGATGGGCGCCGCCGAATTCTGCTACGAAGCCGCACGCAACTACACCGGCGAGCGCAAGCAGTTCGGACGCCCGCTCGCGGCGAACCAGATCGTGCAGCTGAAACTGGCGAATATGCTGACCGAGATTGCGCTCGGTACGCAGGCGGCGCTGCGCGTCGGCCGGCTGATCGACGAGGGACGGCTCGTCCCCGATGCGATCAGCCTCCTGAAGCGCAACAATTGCGGCAAGGCACTCGATATCGCGCGTGTCGCGCGCGATATGCATGGCGGCAACGGCATTTCGGCCGATTATCATGTCATACGCCATGCGGTGAACCTCGAGACCGTGAACACCTATGAGGGCACGCACGACGTCCATGCGCTGATCCTCGGGCGCGCGATCACCGGTATTTCGGCCTTTGCCTGAGCCGCAAGGCGTAAAACCTCTGGAGGGCATCCGCGTCGTCGAACTGGCGCGGGTGCTTGCCGGGCCCTGGTGCGGGCAATTGCTCGCCGACCTGGGCGCCGAGGTCGTCAAGGTCGAGCGGCCGGGTGCGGGTGACGACACGCGCAGCTGGGGGCCGCCGTTCGTCATGGGCGCGGGCGGCGAGAATCTCGGCGCGGCCTATTATCACAGCTGCAACCGCGGCAAGGCCGGCGCGGCGATCGATATCGCGACGGCGGAGGGGCAGGCCAGGGTTCGCGCGCTGATCGCCGATGCCGACGTGGTGATCGAGAATTACAAGGTTGGCGGGCTCGTCAAATATGGCCTCGATCCGGCGACCCTCCGTGCCGATTTTCCGCGGCTGATCGTCTGTTCGATCACGGGCTTCGGGCAGACGGGCCCCTATGCGCATCGCGCGGGTTATGATTTCATCATCCAGGCGATGGGCGGCGCGATGTCGCTGACCGGCGAACCCGACGGCGCGCCGCAGAAGGCGGGAATCGCCTATGCCGATATCTTCACCGGCATGTATTCGACCGTCGCGATCCTTGCTGCGCTGCGACGCCGTGACGTCACGGGGAAGGGCGCGCATATCGATATGGCGCTGCTCGATTGCCAGGTTGGCGTGCTCGCCAACCAGGCCGCCAATTATCTCGCGAGTGGCGTATCGCCGCGGCGGATGGGCAACGGTCACGCCAATGTCGTGCCCTATCAGGCGTTCGCGACCGCCGATGGCCAGTTGGTGATTGCGGTCGGCAACGACGGCCAGTTTCGCAAATTATGCGCGATCCTCGGCGTGCCCGACTGGGCGGCCGACCTGCGCTTTGCCACCAACGCGGCGCGGCTCGCGAATCGCGGCGAACTGATCCCGCTGCTCGCGGCGAAGATCGCGACATGGGATGCGCAGCGCCTGTCGCTGGCGCTCGAGGCCGAAGGCGTGCCCGCGGGGCCGATCAACGATATCGCCGCCGTTTTCGCCGACCCGCAGGTGCAGGCGCGCGCGATGCGGTTCCGGCCCGACGGCGCGTCGGTCGACGGGCTGGCGAGCCCGATCGTGATCGACGGCGAACGCATGGTTGCCGGGGGCGGGGCGCCCCGGCTTGGTGGGCAGGAGCAATAAGGCGGGTTTCGACCGGGAGTTGTCATAAATAAAGCCGTCGCCCCCGCGAAGGCGGGGGCCGCTGGAGAGGTG
>NZ_DASWTD010000317.1:0-13582 GCF_036402335.1 Sphingopyxis sp.
TTTCACATCGCCGCCCGGCAGGCGGAAGATCGGACCCGAGATGTTCGCGGCGAACACATCCTGGTTGATCTTGGCGCGATAGGTCGAAAGCTGGCCATCATTCGTGATGTAGGCGATCGATTCGGGCGATGCCGAATTGGCGCCGAAGACGTTGAGCGGACGGCAGCCCGCCGCCCGCGCCGCCGCGTCGCGGCAGACCGCCGTAGCGGGATCGGCGCCGACCGCGTCGAGGGCATAATAGAGCCGGTCGCGCAGCGCGGTTTCGGACGACGTGTTTTCGATCGTCTGGCTGCGGTTGTAATAGGCGTCCCAGCTCCAGTCGTTGAAGAGGGTGCCGCGGAAACCCGCAACCGCCCGGTAGAACTCGCGCTTGGCGCGGTTCGAGCGATCGAACACACCGTTCGAACGCTTGGTGAAGCCGATTTCGCTGACGTCATTGTCGGGATCGAGATCGCTGTTCAATGCTGCGGCACGATCGAGGAGCGTCTGCGGAATGAACGGATTGTCGAACGCCAGGCCAGGCAGGATCGTACCGTCGGGCAGCTGCGCATCGGAGTTGTCGAACGCATAGGGCTCGAGGCGCGAGCGCGACTTCACCCGGGCATAGGTACCTTCTGCAAAGAAGGTCAGCGAATCGCTGAAATCGAAATGCGCGAGCCCGTTGACGAGATAGCGTTCGAGCGGAACCGCAATGTAGCGGTCGCCATTGCGATTATAGCCGTCAACGGCGCTGTCGAAACCTTCCTTGAGGTTGCCGGACGGGTCATAGGTGTAGGCGTCGTCGCCGACGAAGAACTGGCCCTGCGGAGCATAGCCGCTGCGGAAAGGAACGTCTTCCGCCGAAATCTTGCGCTTGTTCGAACGCAGTCCCGTATCGCGGTCATATTGGCCGGCAATCGTGATGTTGCCGCGGCCGTCGGCGAAATTCTTGCCAACCGTCAGGCCGAGCATCTGGCGACCATTGTCGCCTTCGTCGGTGATACCCGCCTGGACGCGGCCGCGAATGCCCTCGAAATCATCCTTCAAGATGAAGTTAACCACGCCCGCCATCGCTTCGGAGCCGTAAACGGCCGACGAACCGCCGGTCAGGACCTCGACGCGCTCGAGCAGGTCGGTCGGGATATTGTTGATGTCGACGGCGGAGGTACCGCCGAGGCCCGCCGCGACGCGGCGGCCGTTGACCAGCACCAGCGTGCGGTTGGCGCCGAGGTTGCGCAAGTTGACCGTGGCGACACCATTGCCGCTCGTCGCAAAGTTGGTGTTGGTGCGGCCCAAGCCCGTGCCGATCGACGGCATTTCGTTCAGAATGTCCGCGACGTTCTGCGAACCCTGCTGCACGATCGAAGCTTCGCTCAGTACCTGAACGGGGCTCGACCCTTCGAGTTCGGGGCGCGCGATGCGCGAGCAGGTGACAACGATCGTGTCGGCGCCCGCTTCATCGGCGGCAGCGACGTCGGCGTCCTGCGCATAGGCAGGGATCGAAATAATCGCGGCGCTCAGCACGAAGGGTGCGGCGGTTAATTTCAGAAGGGGGAGATAGGCTTTTTTCACAGTGCAGTTTTCCTCGCTGCTTGGGGCAGAATCAGAAAGGACGGCACTTGGAAGGCTTGCAACCTAGCACCGCCCCCCGGTTGGGGCCGATGAGCCTTTGGGGCGGATGCGTAAAGGAGTTTTGGCCGCCTGGCGGAATTTCCTGCTGTTTTGTGACCTATTTGCAACAGGTTCGTTGCACCCACCGCGAACGGGGCACAGCCGATCGATCGGGCCAAGCGGTTTCCGCTACGGCTTCCGCTATCCTCCCTCGGGTTGCGGCAGCAGCAACGCAAGCAGGATCGCGCGGCATTCGCCGTCGACCGTGCCGTCGATCAGTTCGGGACGAAAACGGCGCTGAAAGGCGACCGTCGCGGCAAAACCGTCGGTCACGTCATAACCGAAGCGTTCGAGCGCGAGCAGGAAGCCCGCGTCGGTCCACAGCGGATCGGTCAGCTTCTTGGTCGGGCGAGGCAAAGCAAGGCGGCGGCGTGCGAGTTCCTCCCACGGGAACAACTCACCCGGATCCTGCTTGCGCGTCGGCGCGATATCCGAATGGCCGATCACGTTGCCGCGCGTGACCGAGTGGCGATCCTTGATCATGTGGACGAGCCGGACGACCGAGGCGACCTGCGGGTCGGGGAACGGGACATAGCCCCATTCGTGCCCCGGGTTGACGATCTCGATACCGACGCTCGCCGAATTGATGTCGCTGACCCCGCGCCAGTGCGATTTCCCGGCGTGCCAGGCGCGCTTGTCCTCGGGCACCATATGGGTGATCTGCCCGTCCTCGCTGACGACATAATGTGCCGACACCTTGGCTTCGGGGTCGGCAAGCCGGTCAAGGGCTTCAGCGCCGCTCTTCATGCCGGTATAATGGAGGACGATCATCGAGATAGGCAGCGCGCGCTCGTCGAAATTGGGAGACCAGCGTTCGATAAAATCGCTCATTCGCTTTATGGGTCCGTCCTGTCCTTGCCAGCCCGTCGATTGCGCCAGCGGAGCGCAAAAAGCAAGGTCAGGCCGCGGCGGCGCGGCGGCCTTGCTGATCGGCGGGCTCGTAAAGCCCGCGCAGGCGTGGACTCGCGACGAACTGGTCGGTCTGGCCGAGCACGGTTTCGCCGGCGCCGAGGACAAGGAAACTCTGCGGCGCCGCCATCGCGCGAAGCCGCGCAAAGGCTTTCTGCCGCATCGGCGCCGAGAAATAGAGGAGAAGGTTGCGGCAGAAAATCAGGTCGGCGGGACTCGCCAGCGGCGGCCGGTCGGTCAGCATGTTCTGCACCGAAAAATCGATCCGGCGGCGAAGGTCCGCCTTGGCCAGCCAGCCACCCTCGGTCTGGTCGAACCAGCGCACCATCCGCTGGACCGGCAGCCCGCGCTGGATCTCGAACTGGCTATAGAGGCCGACCCGCGCGCGGCCGATTGCGTGATAGCTGACATCGGTGCCGACGATATCGATCTGCCAGCCCGCCCATTTTTCGCCCTGCTCGGCGATCAGCATCGCCAGCGAATAGGCCTCCTGCCCCGTCGAAACGCCGCAATGCCAGATCGTCACTCGCCGGCGCTGGGCGTTGATTTCGCGGATCCGTTCCAGCGCCGTCGCCGCGATTTCGTCGAATACGCTATGTTCACGGTAGAAATAGGTCTCGTTGTTGAGCATCGCGTCGACGGTATCGTCGAGCAATTGCCGGCTGTTCGATGTCACGAGTGCCGCGACCAGCGCGTCGAGATCGGCGATGCCATGGCGCTGCATCACGGGCTTCAGCGACATTTCGATGCGCCAGATGCGGTTGGGTGACAGCGTCTGCCCGGTCCGCGATTCGAGTACGCCCATCAGGACGCGGTATGCCGATTCGCTGGCCGTGGCGCCCATCATGACTTGCGGCGCCCGGGAAGGAAGCTGCCGAGCATCAGCGCGATCGCGTCGGGATTCAGGGTCGCGGCGGCGATGCCCGCCTTGGCAACCGCCCCCGGCATGCCCCAGATCACACAGCTTTCTGGGGCCTGCGCGAAGACGGTGCCGCCCGCTTCCTTCAGCCGCGCGGCGCCGATGACGCCGTCACGGCCCATTCCGCTGAGGATGACGGCAACACCGCCCCGGCCATAAACATCGGCGACCGAATCGAGCATCGGATCGGCCGACGGGCAGCAGCCATTGTCGACCACCCGGCGATCGAGCGCGATTTCGTGGCGGCGGCCATCCGTGACGACCAGCAGATGCGCATCGCCGGGCGCGAGATAGATGCAGCCGCGTTCGACCGCCATCCCGGCCGCCGCGACGCGCACCCGGCGCGTCGTCATCGTCGCGATCTGCCTGGCGTAGAATTCCATGAAGGCGTCGGGCAGGTGCTGGGTCAGCAGGATCGGCGCGGTGATCCGCGGGTCGAGATTGGCGAGGAAATTGGAGAAGGCCGGGATGCCGCCGGTCGACGCCGCGACCGCGATGCATTCGATCGGCTGATTGGTGTCGACGACCGTTGCTGCGGGCGGTGGCACGCGGCGTTCCGCTACCGGAACGGGCGCCGGAAACTCCTGCTGGTGGCCGAGCGTCATGATCCGGTCGGTCAGCACTTCGGCGAAACGGCCCGAGAAGCTGCCGCGCCCGGGCTTGGCGAGCGTGTCGCTGGCGCCGAGCGCGAGCGCGTCGATCGCGGCCGGGCCACCCTCGACACAGTTCGACGACAGGATGAGGACGCGGGCCCTTTCCGCGCGTTCCAGTATATGCGGCAGCGCGTCGATACCGTTCATCCCCGGCATTTCGATATCGAGCACAACGACGTCGACCGGCTCACGCGCCAGATAATCGAGCGCGTCATGCGCCGAGGCAACCGACGCGCAAATCTTGAGCCCCGGCCGCTGGTCGACAATGCGCTCGAGAATGCTCCGCACGACCAGGCTGTCGTCGACGAGCATCACCCGCACCGTCCGCGCCGACGGCTCTGGATCGGGTATCAGGGGTTGCGGTCGGGCCACCGAAAAAACCTCAAATGGAAAAATCTCAGGCGATGCCGACGAGCTGCAATTTTCCTTCCAGCGTTTCGCGGTCGAACGGTTTCATCACATATTCGTCGGCGCCGGCCTCGATCGCGGCGCGGATATGGTCGATACTGTTTTCGGTCGTGCAGAACACGACGCGCGGCCGCTCCTCATGACCGTAATCAAGGTCGTTGAACGCTCCGAGGAATTCCATTCCGCTCATCACCGGCATGTTCCAGTCGAGCAGGATGACGTCGGGACGATTGGCGCGGCAAAAGGTCAGCGCCTCCTGCCCGTCTGCTGCCTCTTCGACAGCAAAGGACATGCTTTCAAGGATATGGCGTGCGACCTTGCGAATGACTTTGCTGTCGTCGACGACCAGGCAAGATTTCGACATCAAATTAACTCCGACCCCCGTGGATTGGGCATGTTTACGGTGAAGGGGTATTCAGCCCGTTAATAAACGGCAGGAATCATGCTGCCTTTAAGGTCGGCAAGGTGATGAAATTCGACGGGTCGACGACGAGCAGCGATGCGCCCTGATGCTCGATCGTCGCGGCGGCAACGCGCGCCCAGCCGGGCAGCAGCTTGCCCGTGATACGCGTTTCCGGCGCCTCGATGAAACAGACATCCTCGATTTCGTCGGCGAGCAGCGCATAACCATGTTCGGCGACATCGACGACGATCACGCGTTGCCCCGGCGTCACCGGAACCGCGGGTAGCCCGATGACGACATGCGGGTCGATCAGGGTGAAGACGCGGCTGCGCAGCGCAAAGAGCCCGGCGACATGCGGCGGCGCACCGGGCACTTCGACCGGGGTGCCGACGGTAACGACCGAATTGATCGCGCGGCTGCGCAGTGCGACGCGCGTATCGGCGATGCGCGCGACGAGATAGAGTTTTTCCATCATCCGCGCTCTCCCCCGACCTGCCGGCGAAGCGCATCGAGCAGCGCCTGGCGATCATAGCGATAGACGGTCTCGTCCTCCGGACCGGCGGCGGCGACCGATGTGCGCAGGCGGATGACCGGCACTTCGCCGCCCACCTGGCGACAGGCGTCCCCCTCGGTAAGGCACAATATGACGTCAGGTGTTTCGTCCTCGGCATCGGCGGCCGAAACGACGCGATAACCGGCACCTCGAAGGATCGGCGCCAGGAAATTATGGCCCCAGCCGTCATCGTCGTCGGCAAGGCGGCAGAGCGGCTGGCGCAGCGCCCCCGCGGGCACACCGGCGGCATATTGCTCCATAAGCCAATAAGGGTCGATCAGTTCGACCGGATCCCCGCCGACGAGAACAACCCCCGCGATCAGGCCCGGTGCCAACGACGGCTGCACGCCCTCGGGCAGACGGACGATGTCGATCACTTCGGCGATCGGATAGCAAAGCACCGATTGCCCGTCATAGAGGCGCAGGAGCTTCAGCGTCCCCTCGCCGGCCGGCGGCGTCACCGCATGGACCGGGAAGATGTCGGCGCCGATCTGTGCCTTTACGCGGCCTGCGCTTTCGAACAGCGCCGCGGCCGGGACTTCCTCGACCCGCTCGATCACCGACAGATGGACGCCGCGAACACGGCGGTTCGTATCGCGGAACAACAGGAGTTGTACGGCATTGCGCGCCGCCATGGCTTCGGCCTCGGCTTCCGCCATCCGGTCGTGGCTCCGGCCGGCCTCGCTCGCGTCGATCGCCGCAGCGGCGAGCATGCCCTGTACATCGAGCAACAGGACCGGGCGCCCGTTGTCGGGCAGCGTCGTGCCGGCGTAGAGGCCGGTCGCCATGATCATCGGCGCCGCAGGCTTGATCACCAGTTCTTCGTGATCGTGGATCGCCGCGACGCTGAGCGCGTAGCTTTGCCCCTGCCCCGGCCGGACGATGACGAGCGCGCGGTCGTCGACGTCGTCGCTGTCGTCGGCTTCGCGGCCGAGAACCGCCTCGAGGCGAAGCAGGGGATATTGCTCGCCGCGCACGGTCGCGAGTTCGCCGCCGCCGACGCGGTCGATTCGGACCGTATCGCCGCTTTCGAGCAGGATTTCACGCACGGCACCACGCGGAATGGCAAAATATTGCCCCGCCGCGCGGACCATCAGACCCGAAATGATCGTGAGCGTCATCGGCACGCGAAGCAGGATCGTGAGCCCTCGCCCCTCGTCGTTGCGCAGTTCGACGATGCCGCCGATCTTTTCGACATTCGCCTTGACGATGTCCATGCCGACGCCGCGGCCCGACACCGCGGTCACCTTCGCCGCGGTCGAGAAACCGGGTCGGAAGATCAGGTCGAGCTTTTCCCTGAGTCCGAGCATGCGCGCCTCACTCGCAGTCACCGCGCGCGATGCGATCGCCTTCGCGACCAGCGCGTCGGGCGACAGGCCGCGGCCGTCGTCGCGGATCTCGATTTCGATCTGGTTGCCCGACTGGCGCGCCGACACCGAAATGGTCGCGGTGATGTCCTTGCCCGCCGCGACGCGATCCTCGAGCGCCTCGACGCCATGATCGATCGCGTTGCGGACGATGTGGATCAGCGGGTCGCGGATATTTTCCATCATCTCGCGGTCGAGCTCAACCTCGCCGCCGCTCGTCTGGAACGCGATCTTCTTGCCCATTTCCTGCGCCAGATCGCGAACGATGCGCGGCAACGGGGCGAATAGCTTGTCGATCCGCTGCATACGCATCTGGCTGACCGATTGGCGCATCCCCGCGATCGAGTCCGACAGGCGCTCGAATGAGGCGATCACCGATGGCTCGGCGCCCGATTCCCGCAACATTCGCGCGAATTCGTTGCGCGCGAGCACGATGTCGGTCACCCCGGTCATCACGCTGTCGAGCAAGGGCAACGGCACCCGGATCGAACGCCAGCTTTGCAATTCCCCATTCAAATCATCGTCGCGGCGCAGCGGGACGCCCGCAACTTCGAGCGTTTCTGCAGAAGCATCCCGCACCGCAAGCGCGGCGATGACATCACGGTCGTCGCCCGGCGGTTCGGCGCCGTCCTTGCCCAATACCGTGCATAGATCGCCGAGACGGTCGAGAATCCCGAGCACCCCGGAGAACAGCGCGGCGTTCGGCTGGCGATTGCCACGGCGTACCTGGTCGAGCGCGTCTTCGGCGGCGTGCGAGAGCGCGGTGACACGCGGCAGGGCCAGAAAACCCGAACTGCCCTTTATCGTGTGAACAAGGCGGAAAATCGCGTCGAGCTGCGCGCGGTCGGCGGGGTCGGCCTCCCATGCGACAATCGCCCCGCCGGCTTCGGCAAGGATTTCCGCCGTTTCGGCCAGAAAGTCGTTCAGCAGATCGTCCATCGCCGTCCCGGTGCGCCCCAAAAACTGAGGCTCCACCATGGCGGAGAATGGTTAAGGGAGACTTTACTCGCGGCCGCGGAGTACGGCCCCTACAAGCAACGAGGTCGAGGTTTCGCGCGCCAGCATGACGGTCCCGCCATTCTGGGCGGCGACCGCCTGCACCAGCACAGCGGGCGCGGTGCGTGAGGTCATTTCGCTGGCGCCTTCGCCATCCTTGAGGATCGTTTCGACGTCTCCGTCGAGGAAGATGCGCTCCGCCTCGACATGCAGCGCGATTTCGATGGCCTCGCCCTGTTTTTCACAGCCGACATCAAGCCGGCCGCCGCGCACCAGCGCATCGACGAGAAGGAGCGAAAGGTTGAGGATGATCTTTACCGCGGGTTTGGGCAGCGGATCGGTCCCGATCATCCAGTTGAGGTCGATCGCGCGGTCGCCGATGATCCCCTGGATCGCCGACTTCGCTTCGTCCGCCGGGACAAGCTCGCCGAAGCCGCCCGCCGAACCGAAAGCGAGGCGGAAGAATTTGAGCTTGTTCGCCGATGTCCGCGCGCTTTGCTCGAGTAGCTCGAAACAGCGCTCGCGCATCGCCGGGTCCTTCTCGTCGGCGAGAAGTTCGAGGCCGTTGGCAAAAGCACCCACCGGGCTCAACAGGTCGTGACACAGGCGCGAGGCCAACATCGAGGCGAAATCGACGCGATCGTCGGTCATTTTAGAACAGGCTCCCCGCAAGGCCGGATATTTCCGGCTCGCGCCTGCTCCCTAAGGCAGCATACACTCCGGGAGCAAGCGAAAGCGGCGGCCCCTTGCATCGCTTATGCGGTGCGGTACCATGAGACATGGGGATATTATCGAATGATGGCGGCGCTATGCGCATGTTCTGTGCGCAGTTCGAGCCCGACGGCGACGGTTTCCTTTATCGCGCCGGATTAAAAGCCGAAGCCGTCCGTGTCAGCGCGCAGGAACGACAAGCCTTTGTCGACGCCTTCCGGCGGGATTTGCGCCGAATGATGGTATCGACGATCGGAATTATCGTTGCGATCGCGATCGCAATGATAGCTTGGGAGGCAAACCACGAGGCGATCGACCGAAATTCGCTGACTTATTGGGCAATCATCGCGTCTCTAACCGTTCCGCTCGTGTTAGCGCACCTCTACATCTGGCGCGCCCCGGCTCGCGCCCTCGAACGGCGCCCGAAGGCGGGTCCGCCGCTATCGCGGAAGGACATCGGCGACCGGATACTCGTCGAGCAGAGCTACGGATTCCATGTCGCGACACTGCTGATCTTCTCAACGCTGCTTTTCGCCTCGCTCAGCGTCCCCGATCCGTTCCGCGGCTGGAATCTCGTATGGCTTGGCACATGGGTTGCGCTGATCCTTGTTTCCATTGCGAACCTCTATCGGAAATGGAAGCTTTCCAGACCGGGATGACAATCTGCGAGCAGCATGGCCTCGCCTTGAAAATTGCTCTCTACGCCCCATATGCCCGTCAATGCAGGGGGACGACGACATTCTGACCGTGGCGCTTCAGGAGAGCGCAGTTGGGCTGCGGCTCGACCGGGCGCTTGCCGAGGCCCTGCCCAACCTTTCGCGCGAGCGTTTGAAGAACCTGATCAAGGGCGGCCGCGTGGTCGATGCGAACGGCACAACCCTGTGGGATCCTTCGGCAAAGGCGGGCGCATCTGCGCTGATCGAGGTTCGCCTGCCCGCTGCAACGCCCGCGCATAATGTCGCGCAGGATATGGATCTCGTCATTGCCTTCGAAGACGAACATCTGATCGTCGTCGACAAGCCCGCGGGGATGGTCGTCCATCCGGCCGCGGGCAATCTCGACGGCACGATGGTCAACGCGCTGCTCCATCATTGCGCGGGGCAATTGTCGGGGATCGGCGGCGTTGCGCGGCCTGGCATCGTCCACCGCATCGACAAGGACACAAGCGGGCTGATCGTCGCGGCAAAGCACGACAAGGCGCACGAGGGTCTCGCGAAACAATTCGCCGCGCACAGCATCGATCGCCGCTATCTCGCGCTTGCGACCGGGCGGCCGATCCCGGCGAACGGCACAATCGACGCCGCGCTCGGCCGGTCGACCACGAACCGCAAGAAGATGGCGGTGGTGGCCGAAGGACGCGGCAAACACGCGATCACCCATTACCGGACGGTCGAGCCGCTGAAAAATGCGACTCTGGTCGAATGCCGGCTCGAAACCGGCCGTACGCATCAGGTTCGCGTCCATATGGCGCATATCGGCCATCCGCTCGTCGGCGACCCCGTCTACGGGCGCCAACGCAAACCTTTGTCTGATATACTTCGGGCCCGCAATTTCGTACGTCAGGCGTTGCACGCCGCCCATTTGGGTTTTATTCATCCGGTGACCGGTAACGATATCGCGCTCGACAGCGAACTCCCAGGCGACATGCGGGAACTGATCGATGAATTGCGCGTTTAGGTTTCGAATGAAAATCTATTTTGACCGCCGGATCCAACCGCGGCATATTTCTCCTCTGAAAATAAGGGAAGTCTCTACCCATGGCTAACAAAAGCAATGTTCCGGCAACGGTGCCCGCGCTCGGCGGTGAGGCGAGCCTGAACCGCTATCTGGCCGAAATCCGCAAATTCCCCCTCCTGACCCCCGAGCAGGAATATATGCTCGCGAAGCGTTTCCAGGAGCATGGCGACAATGAAGCTGCGGCGCAGCTCGTCACGTCGCATCTCCGCCTCGTCGCCAAGATCGCGATGGGTTATCGCGGCTATGGCCTGCCGGTCAGCGAGCTGATCAGCGAGGGCAATATCGGCCTGATGCAGGGCGTGAAGAAGTTCGACCCCGAACGCGGCTTCCGCCTCGCCACCTATGCGATGTGGTGGATCCGCGCGTCGATCCAGGAATTCATCCTGCGCTCGTGGAGCCTCGTCAAGATGGGCACCACCGCGGCGCAGAAGAAGCTGTTCTTCAACCTTCGCCGGATGAAGAATAATCTGGCGGCGTTCGAAGACGGCGACCTGTCGCCCGAGCATGTCGCGAAGATCGCGACCGACCTCGGCGTTACCGAAGACGAAGTCGTCAGCATGAACCGCCGTATGGCGATGGGCGGCGACACCTCGCTGAACGTGCCGATGGGCGAAGACGGCGACAGCCAGTGGCAGGACCTGCTGGGCGACGAAGGCCCGTTGCAGGACGAAAGCGTCGCCGAAGCGCAGGAACGCGACGTACGCCACTCGCTGCTGAGCGAAGCGCTTGAAACACTCAACGAGCGCGAGCGCCATATCCTGACCGAGCGCCGCCTGACCGACGATCCGAAGACGCTCGAGGACCTGAGCCAGGTCTATGACGTCAGCCGCGAACGCGTGCGCCAGATCGAGGTGCGCGCCTTCGAAAAGCTGCAGAAGGCGATGCTGAAGCTCGCCGGCGACCGGCGGCTGGTCGGGGCCTGAGCCCCGGCGGCAAGCAAGGGGCGAAAAAACGAAACGGGGCCAAGCTGCGCCGATTGTCCGGCGCAAGGAGTAAGCCGATGCGCCTGATGTTCCTCGCCGCCGCCATCGCCCTCGCCGCTCCCGTCTCCGCCGCCTCGCAAGCGGCGAAAACGGAAGTCACGCTGGCAAATTTCAGCTTCTCGCCCGAAGAATTGCACCTCCACGCCGGGCAAAGCACGACGATCCACTTCGTCAACAAGGGATCGGGCGGCCATGATTTCACCGCCCCCGAATTCTTTTCCGCCGCGACGATGGATGCCGCCAACCGAGCCAAGGTCGAGGGCGCGAAGGGCCGTGTCTCGCTCGGCAAGGATGAAGCGCTCGATGTCACGCTCATTCCCAAGGCGGGGACGTACAAGGCGCACTGCTCGCACTTCATGCACAGCAGCCTCGGCATGACCGGCAAGGTCGTCGTCGACTGACCAACCCGGTCGGCGATTTGACTCGCCGCCGAAGAGCTGCGGACTGACTTCACCCCGGAGCAGTCCTGCCTTTCATCGGTGACGACACGGCCATATCACAAAATTCAGAAACGGCGTGCAAAGCCGAAATAGAGTTCGATGTCGGGACTGTTGCGATTGAGGCCGGCATTGACGCCGACGTCCCACTGGCTGTTGGCATCGGGCTGCCAACCCGCCGAGAGACCTGCGAGGGCTTCGGTGGTGCGACCGCCCGGATCGCGATCGCGCGTCAGCGACACTTCCGCCGCCATCGACACATCGCCTGACAGGTTGAAGCCGACCCCCACGACCGAACCATAGGCCAGGTGACGACCATCGCCGTCGCCGTCGACCGCCGCGTCGACATGCGGCGTGAGCCCGAGCGACAGGGCGCCGAGGTCGAAACTGGCTGGCACGATCAATCCCGCGCCCCAGTCGCCCGCTCCGATGCCCCCGCCGCCCAAGGGCAGCGTCGCGTACGGCATCAGCGCCACCGAGAGGCCCGATCCGTCGGGATTGTTCAGATTCTGCCGCAACGCGAGCGTAACATCGCCGGTCCGGGTCCGGCTGTTCACCTCGCCCGTCGACCGGTCGCGCTCGCGCACATGGCCGAGCATCGTCCAGCCGACTTGTATCTCGAGCGATGGCGTCAGTCCGGTACGCAGCAAGGCGTCGCCGAAAGTCCACGCATCGGTCCGGCTGCCGGGGTTTCGATCGAGCGTCCAGTCGGCGAGCCCGATCTCGAACACCGTCGAACCCGGTTCGACCGTGCAGGCAGGCGTCCCGAGCCCGGGCCGGTCGGGACAAAGATCGCGGCGATCCTCTTGTCCAAGGGCTGGCGTAGCAGATACGGCCATCATGAAAAGAAGGAGGGTTCGGAAGGACATAGGGGGCCTCTCTTTTGCCGGAACACCGGCCTTTCCTGTTCCGGAAAGCAAAAGATGGATCAAGCCTGCTTGCCTCGAAACCGCAAGCGGCTAATTTGCCCGCATGGCAACTTCCTCCCGCGCAAAGAAGCGCAAGCTCCCCTGGTATCTACGACCGTTCAAATGGCTGCTATGGTTCATCGCGATCTCGGTCGCATGGGTGCTCGTGTATGCGGTCGTCCCGCCGCCGGTGACGTTGACGATGCTGCTCGACAGCGGCGGGATCACGAAGGACTGGGAGAGCCTGTCGAACATCGACCGCAACATGGTCCGCGCGGTGATCGCCGCCGAGGACGGGAAATTCTGCTCGCATAACGGGTTCGACCGCGACGCGATCGAACAGGCGATCGAACGCAACGCCAAGGGCAAGCGCATGCGCGGCGGATCGACGGTCAGCCAGCAAACCGCGAAAAATGTCTTCCTCTGGCAGGGCAGCGGCTGGACGCGCTATGTCCGCAAGGTGCCCGAAGTCTGGTTCACCTTCCTGATCGAAAGCATCTGGGGAAAACGGCGGATCATGGAGGTATACCTGAACGTCGCCGAGACCGGTATCGGTACCTATGGCGTCGAAGCGGGGGCGGAGCGGTATTTCAACCATGGCGCGAGCAAGCTGACACCCGCCGAGGCGGCGCGGATCGCGGCGATCCTGCCGCTTCCCAAGAAGCGCGAGGCTGTAAGTCCGTCGGGCTTTACCCGCCGCTATGGCAACACGATCCAGCGGCGTATCGGCCAAGTACGGCGCGACGGGCTGGATGCATGCATCTATAAATAATGTCGGCTTAGGAGTGGGGAGTTGTCCCTATTGTGCATCCCGGCGAAAGCCGGGGTCCATGCGGCAGCACGCCAAGTTCGCGTCAGAATTCTGGGCCCCGGCTTCGCCGAGGTGCACATCCCTATCGGCAGCTCCCGGTCGTTAGCGCCAGGAGGGGCTCGGCCGCGCCCCTCCTG
>NZ_DASWTD010000318.1:0-1553 GCF_036402335.1 Sphingopyxis sp.
AGTCCGATCCGCCTATCATAATCGCCGCTTGTCTGGCGAGCCTCTCAGCCCTCTTCCTCCACGATCGCGGCGACGCGTTCAGCCGATCCGGCCGCATAGGTCCAGCCGAGCGCGCCATGGCCAGTATTGGCGATCACCCCGGGGGCGATCGTCCGCATGATCGGAAGCGAATCGGGAGTCATTGGCCGAAGCCCGGCCCAACTCGACTCTATCGCGTCATAATCGGCGGCGTCGGGTAGCGCGGCGCGCGCGCTGCCGACCAGCGCGGCGAGGCGATCGGGTTCGACACCCGTATCGCGGCGGCCGAGGTCCGCGAGCCCGGCGATACGCATCCGGTCCGCCAGCCGGGCGAAGACGACGCGGTTCGCGGCATCGGTGATGCTGACGCGCGGTGCAGCCCGGCCTGGCGCGGCGGTGATCGAATAGCCCTTCATCGGCACGATCGGCAGCCGCGCGCCGAGCGTGCGCGCGAGACTGGCCGATTCGAGGCCGGCGCACAGGATGATGCGATCCGCGCCGAGGCGCGAGCCGTCGTTCAGGACGATCGTAGGGCGTTTTCCGTCGGCGTCGATCCGGTCGATCGCGACGCCGCAGCGGACCTCGGCGCCGCCCGCCACCAGCGCGGCCTGTACGCCGGTGCAGAAACGATAGGGGTCGCCGACCTCTTCGCTGGCGGTGTGGATCGCGCCGACGATCCCGTGCCGGATCAACGCGAGCATCGGCTCGACCGCGACCGCGCCGTCGGCATCGAGGAAGGATTGCTCGGCGCCTGCCACCCCCTTGTCGGCGGCGATGGCGCGCGCGGCGGCAAAGCTTTTCGCCGAACGGTAGAGAATGATCTTGCCCGGTGTGCCGTGCGCGAATTCGATCCGGTGCCGGCGCGCGAGAGCATGGAGCGCTCCCCGCGACCGGACTGCGAGCGCCAGCCCTGCGAGCGTGTTGCGCCGAAAGCGGTTCGCGCTGCCGTTGCGCACGAAGGCGAGCATCCAGCGCAGGAAATCGGGATCGAGGCTGGAATGAAAGCGAAAGGCCGGGTCGCGCGCGAGCAGCATCTGTGGGAACTGCGCGAGGGTAGCGGGGCTCGCGAGCGCGTCGGTGTAGGAATAGCTCAACTGCGCGCCATTGGCGAAGCTGGTGCCGCGCCCGGGTTCGTCGGCCTTGTCGACGACGGTGACGCGGTGGCCGCGGTCCGACAGCGTGAGTGCGGTCGCCATGCCGACGACGCCCGCGCCGATCACCACCAGCTCCTGCGGCCGGGCCGTCACCATCGCTTCGTCAGGGCGAAATTCCGCTCGCATGTCTCGACCCGACCTCCTTTTTGAGGCCGTGTCCGGACTTGATGCCGGTACCCGCCTCTTTGATTGTCAGATTATCGAGCGGATGCTGGCCGCAAAGCTGCTATTCTGTGCGAAAGCTATAACCGGGGGCTATGGGTTTGGAACTGGGGATGGCTGGTTTCGACCGGAAGCTGCCGATAGGGGATGTGCACCCCGGCGAAAGCCGGGGCCCAGAGCGTAATCGCGCAATGCCAGCCTTCTGACCCCATGGGCCCC
>NZ_DASWTD010000319.1:0-1819 GCF_036402335.1 Sphingopyxis sp.
CGAGATCGAGACGCGATAGCGCGCGCCACGACCCGCCGACGAGATAGAGCGGGAGGCCGGCCAGGCCGCCCGGCCAGCCCGCATCGCGGAGCATCTTGCGTACCGCGCGCTCGAATGCCTGTTGGCCATCCTTGCGCAGCGCGGGCAGGCGCAGCACGCCGAGCGGGAAAGACGCGCGGCGGCCGACCTGCCCGTCCGCCACTTCGGCAAGTTCGAGGCTGCCGCCGCCCAGGTCGACCGCGATGCCGCGCGCATCGGGGATTGCCGCAAGCACACCATAGCCGGCCGCCTCGGCCTCTTCCTCGCCCGAGAGCAGGCGGATCCTGAGGCCTGCTTCGGCAGCTGCGGCGATGAATTCGGGACCATTTTCGGCGTCGCGCACCGCAGCCGTCGCGACGCATTGCAGGTCCTTCACGTCCATATGCCTTGCGAGCAGCGCGTAGCGGCGCAGCGCAGTCAGACCGCGCGCCGCATCTTCGGCGGCGATGCGGCCGTCGATCGCGAGACCGCGGCCAAGGCCCGCCGCGACCTTTTCGTTGAAGATCACCGCCGGCGCGCGCGCTGGTCCCTCATAAACGACGATACGGACCGAGTTGGACCCGATATCGATGACCGCAGAGCGGTGGACCGCCTGTTTCGGGGTACGCAGCAAGCCCAAATCTATTGTCTCAATCTTCATGCACGTTGAAAGCCAGCGTCGGGACGTCCTGACGCTTGTGAAGCGCGGTTCCGCGGCCCGACAGCGACGGGTTATTCATAAAATAATGATGCAGGTTGAACGGCTTGTCGCCCGGTTTCACGCGTACTGACGTGCCGTCGGGCTGCAATATCCAGCTTTGTTCATTGTCGATCAGGTTCGCGACGAGCACCTGATCGAGTATCTGGTCGTGTACCGTCGGGTTATCGATCGGGATCATATATTCGACGCGGCGGTCGAAGTTGCGCGGCATCCAGTCGGCGCTGCTGATATAGAGCTTTGCCCCGCGATGCGGCAGCGGTGCACCATTTGCAAAGGCCCAGACGCGGCTATGCTCCAGAAAACGGCCGACGACCGATTTGACGTGGATCGTTTCGGACAGGTCTGCCACGCCCGGCCGCAGGCAGCAAATACCGCGCACGATCAGCTCGATCGGTACACCCGCCGCACTCGCCTCATAGAGTTTGTCGATGATGCCCGGATCGACGAGGCTGTTCATCTTCGCCCACACGCCCGATGGCAGCCCGACCTTCGCCGCCGCGATTTCGGCGTCGATCAGTTCGCAGAGATGCGCACGCATGTTGAGCGGCGACATGGTGATCAGGTCGAGCCGTTCGGGTTCGACATAGCCCGTGATATAATTGAACAGCTGGGCCGCATCGCGTCCCGCGCGCGGGTCGGCGGTGAAGAAGCTGAGGTCGGTGTAAATGCGCGCGGTCACCGGATGGTAATTGCCGGTGCCGAAGTGGCAGTAAGTGCGATAGCCCTGCCCTTCACGGCGTACAACCATCGAGATTTTCGCGTGGGTTTTCCATTCGATGAAGCCGTAGACGACCTGTACCCCGGCGCGTTCGAGCTGGTTCGCCCAGAGGAGGTTCTGCTCCTCGTCGAAACGCGCCTTGAGTTCGACGACCGCGGTCACCGACTTGCCCGCCTCGGCCGCCTCGATCAGCGCGCGGATCACCGGCGACTGGTTGCCGGCGCGGTAGAGCGTCTGCTTGATCGCGACGACGTCGGGATCGGCCGCCGCCTGACGGAGGAAGGAGAGCACGACGTCGAAGCTCTCATAGGGGTGATGGACGACGATATCCTTGGAGCGGATCGCCGCGAAACAGTCACCGC
>NZ_DASWTD010000320.1:0-1632 GCF_036402335.1 Sphingopyxis sp.
AGGGCGCGGAGGAAGCGCGCGCGGCGGGCCGGCTGATGAAGGAGAAGGAGCTCGATTTCGATCAGTGCTTCACCTCGGTGCAGACGCGCGCGATCAAGACGCTGCATCTGGCGCTCGAGGAAATGGGGCGGCTCTGGCTCCCCGTCGAGAAGGACTGGCGGCTGAACGAGCGCCATTATGGCGGACTGACGGGGCTGGACAAGGCCGAGACCGCGGCGAGACACGGCGCCGAGCAGGTGCATATCTGGCGCCGCAGCTTCGACGTGCCGCCGCCGCCGCTGGAGACGGGCAGCGCCTGGGACCTGTCGGGCGACCGCCGCTATGCGGGGATAGCGGTACCCAACACCGAAAGCCTCAAGGACACCATCGCGCGCGTGCTTCCCTATTGGGAGACGCGGATCGCGCCGGAGCTCAAGGCGGGCAAGCGCGTGCTGATCTCGGCGCACGGCAATTCGTTGCGCGCGCTGGTCAAGCATCTGTCCAACATTCCCGACGACGAGATCACCGGGCTTGAGATTCCGACGGGGCAGCCGATCGTCTACGAGCTCGACGATACGCTGGCGGCGATCGACCGCTATTACCTGTCGGAGCGCTGACGGGCGCGGTCAGCCGCGCTTGGTGCCATACATTTTGGCATCAGCGCGGGCCAGCGCGCTTTCGGTCGTGTCGTCCGCGCGAAGCGCGGTCGAGCCGATCGAGACGGTGAGCGGCAAGGTCTTGCCCTTCAGCTCCAGCGGGTTCTTCTCGATGAGCTGTTCGAGCGAACGCGCCTTGCGCTCGGCGTCGTTCTCGTCGAGCTGATCGAGCAGAAGGCCGAACTCGTCGCCGCCGATGCGCGCAACGACGTCGGTGACGCGGATATGGCGCCGCAGCAGCGCCGCCACGTGAATGAGCGCGGCGTCGCCCGCGCCGTGCCCGTGCCGGTCGTTGATCGTCTTCAACCCGTCGAGATCGACGAACATCGCGACCGCCGGCGTGTCGTGGCGCGCGACGTGCGCAAGCACGCGGCTCAGCGCGCGCACGAAATAGCGGCGATTGGGAAGCGGGGTCAGCGTGTCGCTGTCCGCCAGCCGTTCCAGTTCCTCAACGCGCGCACGCATATCCGCAAGCGTTGTTCGTAAAACCTCATTCTCGTCGCGTAATGTGCCGACATCCTCGTGCGTTCCCCGCGCACTCGAATTCAGCGAAGACGCCTCCGCCATATCCCCAGTTCCTCCGGATTTCCCCCATTGCGACCCGGTTGTCTCCAGCAGCCTTATTATTGCGTGGCGTAAATTAAAAGAAAATTAAGGTGAAACGTGCGGTTCGGGCGCATCCGATTGCACGTTTTGCCGCTCTCCACTAAGGCGCTGTGCTTCGCGGATTTGAGCAAGGCGAACGAGGATATGGGCGAGGCGTCTCCGATTGTCGGCATCATCATGGGCAGCCGCTCCGACTGGGAGACGATGCGCCATGCCGCCGAGACGCTGACCTCGCTCGGCGTCGCGCACGAAACCCGGGTGGTCTCGGCGCACCGGACGCCCGACCGGCTTTACGATTATGCGAAGACCGCGGCGGGGCGCGGGCTGAAGGCGATCATCGCGGGCGCGGGCGGCGCGGCGCATCTTCCGGGAATGACTGCGGCGATGACGC
>NZ_DASWTD010000321.1:0-6345 GCF_036402335.1 Sphingopyxis sp.
TGGCGCTGTCGCCCCAGCAGATGATGCCATGCCCCGCGAGCATCACGCCGCGGAGACCCGGATGGGCGGCGACATAATCGCGCAGCTTGAGCCCGAGATCGAAGCCCGGCCGCTGCCAAGGCAACCAGCCTACCGCCCCGCCCCAGATGGCCTGCGTCGCGGCCTCGCCTTCGCTCGATGCGGCCAGCGCGATAATCGCGTCGGGATGGACGTGATCGACATGCGCAAAAGGCAGATAGCTATGGAGCGGGGTATCGATCGACGCCGCGCGCGGGTTGAGCGCAAAGGTGCAATGCGGCAGATAGCCGACCATCTCGTCCTCATGGTCGAGCCCGCGATAGAGCTTTTCGAGCCCGAGCAATTTGTCCTGATAGAGCGTCGAAAAACCATCGAGCTTCATCGAACCGATGTCGCCGCCCGACCCCTTCACCCACAGGACCGGAACGGTTTCGCCGGTCAGCGGATCGCGTGCATCGAGCTTGGCCGAGGTGTTGCCGCCGCCGAAATTGGTGACCGTGAGGTCCGAGCCGAGGCGGTTCGAGCGATAGAGGAGCAGATCTTCAGGCGACTTGTCCACCACCTCTTCATCCGACCAGCGATTCGCGGGGATAGCGAAAAGCAGCGCAGCAGCGTTGGATTGAGGCGTGACGTCCAGAAGATCGGGCATGAAGGAAACTCGTTGTTTCGACTATGCAGGGATGTGTATCGAAATCGCTGGCGCTCTGCAATCAGTTTCGATAAAGTTCGATCAAATTCGGTCGCAACGAAGCAAAGGGAGAGGGATGAGGGGCCGCGCAACCATAGTCCTCGATAGCGGAAAAACCTTGGCAAAGCTGAGCCTTTGGTCCGCCGACGGCGCGATGATCGAACGGCGCGTGCGCGCCAATGCGCGCATCGAAACGGGCGCCTATGCCGCGCTCGATGTGGCTGGGATCGAAGCGTGGGTCGCCGGGGTACTGCGCGATTTTGCCAAGCTGGCCGATGTCGGCGCGATCATCCCCGTCGGGCACGGCGCCGCCGCCGCAATCATCCGCGGGAATCGCCTCGCCTGCCCGCCGGTCGATTACGAAGAGGCGATGCCCGCGGACCTGCGCGCGCATTATGACGCCGAGCGCGACGCTTTTTCACAGACCGGTTCGCCCTCGCTTCCCGGCGGCCTCAACCTCGGCGCGCAGCTATTCCGCCTAGAGGCGCTCGACCCCGATCTCGCCAACGGAACGCAGATCCTGCCGTGGGCGCAATATTGGAGCTGGTTGCTCAGCGGCGTTGCGGCGTCCGAAGTGACGAGCCTCGGCTGTCACACCGACCTCTGGAATCCGCTGACCGGCAAGGCGTCCGCCCTCGCCGAGCGGCGCGGCTGGGCCGCCCGACTGGCTCCGCTGCGCGGCGCGGGCGAGGTCCTCGGTACGCTGACACCCGCTTGGGTCCAGCGCACCGGCCTGCCCGCCGATACCGAAGTGCATTGCGGGCTCCACGATTCGAATGCCGCGCTGCTCGCGGCGCGCGGCTTTGCAGAAATCGCCGACAGCGAATCGACCGTGCTGTCGACGGGGACATGGTTCGTCGCGATGCGTTCGCCCAAGGACGCCGTGTCGATGGATACGAGCCGCCTCGACGAGGCGCGCGATTGCCTGATCAATATCGACGCGTTCGGCAAGCCGATCCCGTCGGCGCGCTTCATGGGCGGGCGCGAGATCGAAACGCTGATCGGCCTTGATACGCGGCGGATCGACATCGCCCCGGACCAGCCCGCGCTGCTTGCAGCGCTCCCCGATGTGCTCGCCGGCGGCGCGATGGTATTGCCGACCTTCGCGCCGGGCTTTGGCCCCTTCCCGCTTGGCCATGGCCGGTGGATCGCCGAGCCCGCAGATGATAGCGCGCGCCGCGCCGCGGTATCGCTCTACGCCGCGCTCGTCGCCGATGCTTCGCTCAGCCTGATCGGCACGCAGGACCGATTACTGATCGAAGGCCGCTTCGCCGAGGGGCAGGTGTTCGTGCGCGCGCTCGCCGCGCTGCGGCCCGACCTTCGCGTCTATACCGGCAAGGCGCACAACGACGTCTCCTATGGCGCGCTGCGCCTGCTCGACGCGGCACTGCCGCCCGCCGAACCGCTCGAGCGGGTAGTACCGCTCGAGGTCGATCTCACGCCCTATCGCGACCGGTGGCGCGAGGAAGCCCGGCGAATGAAAGACGCTGCGTGAAACCTGCATCGATCGGCGACTATCGCGAGGCCGCACGGCGGCGCCTGCCGCATTTCCTTTTCGAATATTTCGTCGGCGGGTCCTATGCCGAGCGCACGCTGCGCGCGAACATCGACGATCTGCAGGATATCCTGCTCCGCCAGCGCGTGCTGAACGACGTTTCGGCGATCGACCTGTCGACAGCGCTGTTCGGCCAGCAACTCGCGATGCCGGTCGCGCTCGGTCCGATCGGGCTCGCGGGAATGGCGGCGCGGCGCGGCGAGGTGCAGGCGGCGCGCGCGGCCGCCGCCAAGGGCGTGCCCTTCACCCTGTCGACTGTATCGGCCTGCTCGCTCGCCGAAGTCGCGCAGGGTTCACCGACGCCATTCTGGTTCCAGCTCTATATGGTGCGCGACCGCGGCTTCATGCGGTCGCTGCTCGACGAGGCGAGCGCAGCGCACTGCCCGGTTCTGGTCTTTACCGTCGACATGCCGCTGCCCGGCGCGCGCTATCGCGACGTGCGTTCGGGACTTTCAGGCGCGGCGAATTTGCGCGGACAGCTGCGCCGTGTCGGTCAGGCCATGACCCGCCCCGGCTGGGCGTGGGATGTCGGGGTTCGTGGCCGGCCGCATCAGCTCGGGAATGTCGCGCCGCTGCTCGGGCCCCAATCGGGACTCGAGGATTTTCTCGGCTGGATGAAGGACAATTTCGACCCGCGCGTGACATGGGCCGACCTCGATTTCGTACGCGCGCACTGGAAGGGACCGATCGTCATCAAGGGCATATTGGACGCCGACGATGCCCGCCGCGCGGCTCAGGCCGGAGTCGACGGTATCATTGTGTCGAACCACGGTGGGCGGCAGCTCGACGGGGTGCCGTCGGTCGCGCGCGCCCTGCCCGCGGTCGCCGATGCGGTGGGCGACCGGCTGACATTGCTCGCCGATGGCGGGGTGCGCTCAGGGCTCGACGTGATGCGGATGCTCGCGCTCGGCGCGCAGGGCGTGCTGCTCGGACGCGCGTGGGCCTTTGCGCTCGCTGCGGACGGCGAACGCGGGGTCCGTCATGTGCTTGATCTGATCGAAGCCGAGATGCGCGTCGCCATGGCGCTGACCGGCGTGACCCATATCAACAGGATCGGCCCGGAAATGCTGGCTGCCTGATACGGACGAGGGGAGAGAAATATGGATGCGAACCCGCTGCTCGGCGTGTTCTTTCACTGGCTGGGCGGGCTGTCGTCGGCGAGCTTCTATGTGCCGTACAAGCGCATTCGCGCCTGGTCGTGGGAAATTTTCTGGATCACCGGCGGCATCTTCTCATGGTTGATCGCTCCATGGCTGTTTGCATCGATCCAGACGCATGACCTGATCGGCGTACTCAGCCGGACGCCGGGCGACATCTGGTTCTGGTGCTGGTTCTGGGGCGCGATGTGGGGGCTTGGCGGGCTGACCTTCGGGCTCACCATGCGCTACCTCGGGCTGTCGCTCGGCATGGCGGTCGCGCTCGGGCTGACGACCGTGATCGGCACGATGGGGCCGCCGATCTTTCGCGGCACGATGGGCGAGCTCTTCGCGACGACGAGCGGGCAGACGGTGTTCCTCGGCATCGCGATCACCTTGGTCGGGATCGTTATCGTCGCGCAGGCAGGGCGCCGCAAGGAACGCGAGATGGGCGACGACGCCGCGCCCGACGCCTCCGAGTTCAACCTTCGCAAGGGGCTTGCGATCGCGGTCTTCTCGGGCATCATGTCGGGCTGCTTCGCCTGGGGCCTCGACGCCGGGGCACCGATCCGCGAGCTGACGCTCGCCGCCGGAACCGATCCGTTGTGGCAGGGGCTGCCGGTCCTCTGCGTCGTGCTGCTCGGCGGGCTCACGACCAACCTCATCTGGTGCGGCATCCTGATCGCGCGCAACCGCAGCATCCGCCAGTTCGCCGGCGAAGCCGCGCCAGGCGCGACCGAAAGGCCGCCGCTCGCGCTCAACTACGGCCTCGCTGCGCTCGGCGGGACGCTCTGGTATTTCCAGTTCTTTTTCTACACGATGGGCGAAAGCCAGATGGGGCGCTTCGGTTTTTCGAGCTGGACGCTGCACATGGCGAGCATCATCCTCTTCTCGACCCTCTGGGGCTTCGCGCTCAGCGAATGGGCGCCCGCCGGAAAACGGACGCGCGCCCTCGTGTGGCTCGGGATCGCGGTGCTGATGGCGTCGACCGTCGTGATCGGCCTCGGCAACAGCCTCGCATAGGGTCTAGGCGGGCGTCGCGGCCAGTTCGCCGCGCGCCTGCCGGAATACCTCGATGCTGCCCCAGATCGCCAGCATCGCCATGATTGCCGCGACCGCGAGGTCGGGCCAGCTGCGTCCGGTACCGAAAACCCCGAGCGCGGCGCCCATGACCGCAATATTGCCGATCGCATCGTTGCGCGAGCAGATCCACACCGAGCGCATGTTCGCATCGCCCGTCCGGTAGCGATAGAGCATCAGCGCAACCGCGACGTTGGCGGCGAGCGCGAGCGCACCGATCAGTCCCATCGTCTCGGCATGCGGCGCCGATCCGGTGACGAAGCCCCAGACCGCCGATCCGAATACCCACAGGCCAAAGACGAGCATCGTCCCCGCCTTCAGCAACGCGGCGCGGGCGCGCCACGCCAGCGCCATGCCGGCAACGCCAAGGCTGATCGCATAATTGGCGCTGTCGCCGAGGAAATCGAGCGCGTCGGCCTGAAGCGCGCGCGAATCCGCGGCGACCCCCGCGACAATCTCGACGCCGAACATCGCGGCATTGATGATGAGCGCGATCCAGAGGATACGCCGCCACTTGGGGTCATTGAGTGCGGTCTTGCCGCTTTTACCGGCACAGCATTGATCGGCCATCGCCGAAATCTCCTGTTATCTTCGAGTCGGCATCCTATATGCACCCTGTAGCAACTACAGGGTCAAGCAATGAAAATCGGCGAACTGTCGCGAGCCACCGGCACCAACATCGAAACCATCCGCTATTATGAGCGCATCGGGCTGCTTCCCGCGCCCGATCGCACCGCGGCGAATTACCGCAGCTATGGCGACGCGCACCGCTCGCGGCTCAGCTTCGTGCGCCATTCGCGCGACCTGGGGTTCACGATCGAGGAAATCCGCTCGCTGCTCGACCTGTCGGACGATCCCGCACGCGACTGCGGCGAGGCCGACCGGATCGCGACCGCGCATCTGGAGCAAGTCGAGGCGAAAATCGCGCAGCTGACTTTGCTTCGCGACGAACTGGCGCGCATCGTCGGGCGCTGCCGCGGCGGGGTCGCCGCCGATTGCCGCGTGATCGAGGCACTCGGCGATCACCGCCACTGCGAAAGCGCGCACTAGGCGCACACCAACATAGGTCAAGGACCGACGCCCGATTCCACTCGGTTCGTCTTATGCACCGGAACTCGCCCCCTTTGCGCGCGTCAGTCGGACAGGTTGGGGGCGTCGCCCCCGACGCCTGCCAGCCGCTCCCCCAGCGAAACGAGGAGACGGAAAGTGGAAAGGCAGACGAACAGAGACCCGGGCAGCCGCGACGCCGACAGCGATCGCGAGACGCAGTCCGGGTCGCTCCATGATTGGGAAGCGAACCGCGACGACGATCGCGGCAGCTACGCCTATGGCGGCTATCCCGAGGCAGGATTTGGCCCGCGCGACACCGGGCGTTATGGCGACCATGGCCGCAGCGGACGCGAGCGCACCGAGCGCGGGCATTACAGCGCCGACCGCGCGCGCGACTATGCCGGTAACGACTGGAACCGCAGCTATGGCTCGCGGCGCTACTGGAACGACGATCCGGGCTACGGCGAACACGACGACGGAAATCGCTATCGCGGCACGCGCGACCGGAACCGGCGCGGCGAGGAACAGGATAGGTCGGCATGGACCTATATGGGCTATGCCGATCCCTACGGCTGGCCGACCTATATGCCCTATGCGAGCGCCGACTTCGGGCGGCCCACCTATGGCCGCAGCGGCTATGCGCCGCGCGGCCGGGGCGAACGCGGTTTCTTCGAGCGCGCGGGCGATGAGGTGCTGTCATGGTTCGGCGACGAGGAAGCGCAACGCCGCCGCGAGCGCGATCATCGCGGGCGCGGGCCGACCGACTATATCCGTTCGGACGACCGCATCCGCGAGGATGTGAACGACCGGCTGACCGA